>SCTX01000080.1 GCA_004298385.1 Betaproteobacteria bacterium
GCCGGTCAATCATTTCCTGGTGGAACCCTTGATCAAGTATTGGATGGATGCGGTGGCCAAGAATGCGGGTGGGATGGTGCAGTTTGAATACTATCCGGCGGAACAATTGGGCAAGGCTAAAGATATGTTGTCCCTGGCCTTGTCCGGGGTCGCTGATATTGCCCTGGTGGTGCCGGCCTATGTTTCCGACAAGATGCCGCTATCGGTGGTAGCGGAGTTGCCGGGGAGCTTTGGGACGTCCTGTGCCGGAACTTTCGCCCTGTTGCCCTTGACGAGGGAGGGAGGCGTGATTGCGGCCAAGGAATACGCCCCCTTGGGGTTTCGGCCCCTTTTCAGCATCGTGCTGCCTCCATATCAGATTTTTTCGCGTCACAAATTGGAGTCGGTCAAGAGCCTTGAGGGGCTAAAGCTTCAGACCACGGGAGGGCCGAAGGAAAGCATGATTCGCAAACTAAAGGCTGTCCCGATCCGAATGACGGGGCCAGAGATCTATGAGTCCCTGTCCCGGGGAACCATCGACGGTGGCACCCTAGCTACCGGAAGCATCCTGTCCTATAACCTGCCTGGGCAGGCGAAATTCGTAACTGCGGGAGAAAATTTCGGCAGCGTGGTGGCTATTTTCGGCATCGGCGAAGCGCGTTTCAAGAAATTATCGGACGGTGTCCAGAAGATCATGCTGGAGGCCGGTGAAGCCGCCGGAGGGAATGCGTGTGCGGTGGTGGACAAAGGGGTGGAAGCGGACTATGAGAAGCTGAAGCAGGGGGGCATGACGGTAGTGAGCTTCCCGCCTGCGGATCGCAAGGAAATCGCCGCCCTGGCCGTCGCGGTCCGGGCCGAGTGGGCCGATGCCCTGGATAAGCGCGGCAAGCCGGGGAGCGAGGTGCTCAAGGCTTTTACCGAGGCCTTGATTGCCGGGCGGTAGCTCAGGAGCGCAACAGATTGGGCAGGGAATTTTCCGCCCAATCTGACTGAAGCTGCTAGCGCCGCTGGTCGAAGCGGCGTCCCACCAGCTCCGCCGCAATGTTGATCTTCTGGATATCGATGGTGCCGCCGCCGATGCCCCAGGCGAAGGAATCCCGCAGCCGCTGCTCCATGCCGTATTCCTTGTTGAAGCCGTAGGCGCCCATGAGCTGCACGCCGTTGGCGCAGACTTCCCGCGTGATTTCGTTGGCATAACACTTGGCGATCGAAATGTCCCGCAGCGAGGGAATGCCCGCGGCGGCGTTGGCTGCTGCCCGGTAGAGCAGCAGCCGGGCGGCCTCCACCCGGATCGCCATGTCCGCCAGACGCAACTGGACGGCCTGAAATTCCACGATCGGCTTGCCGAACTGCTTGCGGGTCTGGACGTATTCGACGGCGTATTCCAGAGCCGCGGCGGCCCCCGCCACCCCCAGGGTGGTGTTGCCGCAGCGCTCCACGCTGAAGGTTTTCATGAGGTCCTTGAATTTGCCCACCGGCACGACGATGTTCTTTGCCGGCACTTCGGCGTCGTCGAAGAAAATGTCCCGGCTGGGGACGCCCCGCATCCCCAACAAGCGTTCCCGCTTGCCGAAGCTCATGCCCTTCGTGCCCAACTCCAGATAGATGGCGCCTACTCCGGCGGCCCCGCGCGCGTCGGACATCCGGCAATAGAGCAGGTAGCCGCCGGAATGGCCGGCTCCGGAACACCAACGTTTTTGTCCGTTGATGATCACCTTGTCGCCTTGGATGACACCCCGTGTGGTCAGGTCGGTCATGGCGCTGCCGGCTTCCGGCTCCGACATGGTGACCGCCACCACCAGTTCGCCCGTGCAGACGCGCGGCAGAACCTTTTGTTTGATGTCCTCGCTGGCGCAATGCAAAAGGGTTTGAGTCGGACCGAAGCAGGACTCGAATACCGGAAAGGCCACGGCGGGGGAAATCTGCGCCAGCTCTTCCAGCACCAGCACCGCCTCGAAAGTGGTAAGTCCCAGCCCACCGTATGCTTGGGGGATGTTGACGCCGAGGAAGCCCATGGCTCCCAGGCGCTTGCGCCATTCCTCCGACATGGGCTCGTCGGCTTCCTCCAGTTCCTTGGCCACGTCCACCAGTTCCTTGCGGGCGAACTTGCGGGCGCTTTCCTTGAGATGGTGTTGCTCCTCGGTGAAGTTGAAATCCATTGGGGATCTCCTCGAAAAAATTTGTCCGGCTGGGGGTACAATCCGGTGCATTATAAGGGGTCGTTTTCGCCACGTCACAGAGGAGAGCATCCATGGAAGCATTGCGTAAGTTTTTAACCGTGTTTTTGTGCGTCCTGGCGGGTTCCGCCCTGGCCCAGGACAAGAAAATCGTCCTAAGGGTGGCCGACTCGTTTCCGGCCAATCACTACATCGTCGACTACGCCACCAAGTTCTGGATGGATAGTGTCACCAAGGCCACCGGCGGCGCCGTGACCTTCGAGTACTATCCCTCCGAACAGTTGGGCAAGGCCAAGGATTTTCTGGCGTTGACCCAATCCGGAGTGACGGATATCGCTTATGTGGCGCCGTCCTTTGTTTCCGACAAGATGCCTTTGTCGGCGGTGGCGGAATTGCCGGGAGGGTTTTCCGGCTCGTGCGCCGGCAGCTTGCCTTACTGGAAATTGGTGAGAGACGGCATCCTGGCCCAGAAGGAATTCCAGCCCAACGGAGTGCGGCCTATCTTTGCGGTGGTGCTGCCCCCCTACCAGATCTACACCAAGGGAAAGTTTGAATCGATAAGGAATTTCGAGGGCATGAAGCTTTATACCGCCGGCGGCGCCAAGGAGCTGGCCGTGCGCAAGCTGAAAGCCGTGCCGATCAAGATGGCCACTCCCGAGGTGTTTGAATCCTTGTCGCGGGGCACCATCGACGGCGTGCTGTTCCCTTGGGCCAGCCTGTTCCCCTACAACATCCATACGCTGGTGAAATACGCGACCGTGGGCGAGAGTTTCGGCAGCTTTGCCGCCACCTACGTCATCAACGAGGCCAAGTACAAGCAATTGCCCGCGAGTGTTCAAAAAGCCATGATGGAGGCGAGCGAAGCCACTGTCATCCGGACCTGCACCCTTATCGACAAGGATCTCGAAGGCCAGATCGAAAAGGCCAAGCAGTCGGGAGTCGCCCTGGTGCAACTGCCTGCGTCGGACAGGAAGGACATCGATGCCGCCATGGCGTCGATAGGCAGAGAATGGGCCGAGGGCTTGGACAAGCGTGGCAAGCCCGGCAGCGAAGTGCTTAAGGCTTTTCAAGATGCCTTGAAGGCCGGCCGCTGAGTTGCAAGCTTCGGGGTCGGGATGTACTCCCGACCCCGCTCCGGATTTTTCCGAAAGCGATAATTCAAGAAGATCAGCATCAGTAAGCGAGCGCCATGCGATGCGGCAATGCATCGCCGCGCTGCTTATTCGGATTTTCCTAGACAAGCATCATTTTGGAGGAGTTGACCCATGGCCGGACCGCTTGCTGGAGTGCGGGTGTTGGACATGAGCGCGGTGCTCATGGGGCCGCTGGCCACCCAGGTGCTGGCGGACCTGGGCGCCGACGTGGTCAAGGTGGAATCCAAGGACGGTGATATTACCCGGTCCATCGGGCCGGGCCGCCATCCCGACATGTGCTCTTTGTATCTGGCGCTCAACCGTAATAAGCGCAGCATTGTGCTCGACCTCAAGAAACCGGCTGGCCGGCAGGCGCTGCTCAAACTGGCCGAGGGCGCCGACGTGTTCATGTATAACTTGCGGCCCCAGGCCATGGCCCGTCTCGGCCTGAGCTACGAGGAGGTGCGGGTAGTGAACCCTCGCATCATCTACTGCGGCGCCTACGGTTTTGGTCAGTTGGGTCCCTATGCCGCCAAGCCGGCTTACGACGATTTGATTCAGGGGATGTCGGGAATTTCCTATCTCATTTCCCGCATGACCGGCAAGCCCGGTTACGCTCCCTTTGCCTTGGCCGACCATCTGGTGGGAACTTACGCGGTGCATTGCGTCACCGCCGCCCTGTATCACCGAGAGCGCAGCGGAGAAGGTCAGTCGGTGGAAGTCCCCATGTTCGAGACCATGGTCCATACCATACTCACCCACCACCTTTATGGCCGGACCTTCGAACCGCCCCTGGGCGAGGCGGGCTACGTGCGCCAGATCGCTCCCAACCGCCGGCCCTATGCAACGAAAGACGGCTATCTTTGCATTCTGATCGTGACCGATACCCAATGGCGGCGTTTTTTCGACGAGGTGGGGCGGTCCGAACTGAAAACCGATCCCCGCTTCAAGGACCTGGCGAGTCGCACCCGCCATACCGGGGAACTGTATCAGTTCCTTGAGGAAACCCTCGCTACGAGGACCACCGAAGACTGGCTGCAAATATTCGAGGAGCTGGATATTCCCGCCATGGCCATGCACACTCTCGACAGCCTGCTGGCCGATCCCCATCTCAACGCTGTGGGGTTCTTGCGCAAGGTGGAGCACCCCACCGAAGGCGCCGTGACGAGCATGGCGGTTCCCAGCCGCTGGTCCGCATCGGTTCCGGAAGATCACCGCTTGCCTGCGCCTCGTCTGGGGGAGCATACCGTGGCGATCCTGCGGGACGCGGGTTACACCGAAGCTGACATCAGTGCCCTGATTGCCGCAGGAGCGGCGGTTTCCGGCTGACTCTCCCGGTCTTGCCTATCCGCTTAGCTTCCAACCCTCCTGGAGTCTCGGTGACGATGGATGGTTTGGGAAGGCAATGCAGAGTCGATTAATCGACTTTGGCGCCGGAAGCCTTGGCGGCTCGCGCCCAGCGTGGGATTTCCGCTTCGATGAAGGCTTGATATTGCTCCGGAGTGCCCCCCACCGTCTCCACCCCCTGGGCGAGGAAGCGTTCCCGAACCTCCGGCGATTGCAGAATCTTGGTGGTCTCCGCGCTCAACTTGGCGATGATTTCCTTGGGGGTGCCGGCCCGCCCCACCAGGCCGAGCCAGGAGTTGCCGTTGAAGCCTTGGACTCCGGATTCGTCCACGGTGGGATACTCGGGGACGGCGGCCGAACGCTTGAAGCCGGTGACCGCGAGGAGCCTTAACTTGCCGGCTTTGACGTGGGGCAGCGCCGACAGGATGTCCACGAACATCATGGATATATTGCCCGCCAATACGTCGGTAAGGGCCGGCGCGCTGCCTTTGTACGGAACGTGGGTCATGTCGATACCGGCCATGACCTTGAGCAATTCGCCGGACAAATGGTTGGATTGGCCGTTGCCCGCGGAGCCAAAGGTCAGTTTACCGGGCTGAGCCTTGGCAAGGGCGATGAGTTCCTTCACGTTGTTGATGGGCAGCGAGGGATGAACCACCAGGGCATTGGTCAGGTTGACGCCGTGGGTGATCGGCGCAAAATCCTTGAGGGTGTCGTAGGGCAGCTTGCTGTAGACGCTTGGATTGATAGCGTGGCTGGTGGCGATCATCGCGATGGTGTAGCCGTCCGGCGCGGACTTGGCGACGATATCGCTGCCGATGGTGCTGCCGGCGCCCGGCCGGTTGTCGATGATCACCTGCTGCCCGAGCGGCTCGGAGAGTTTGCCGGCGACGGTGCGGGCCACGGTGTCCAAAATGCCTCCTGCCGCCGATGGCACCACCATGCGGATCGGTTTGCTGGGATAGTTCTGGGCGTGGGCTGGACCGAACCAAAAAGTGGATGCCAGAAACGCGGCAAGCAGAGGGTATTGGCGCATGAGCTTTCTCCGATGAGTGTGGTGGGGGGACTTCTCAAATAATTCCGCGAGCGGCGAGATCGGCCATATCGAGGTCGCTCAACCCCAATAGGCCTTGCAGGATTTCCCGATTATGCTGGCCCAGGGTCGGTGGGGCTTGGTGGTCTATCGTGGCATCCGAGAAACGCATGGGATTGGCGATCAAGGGCGTGGTTCCGGACAGCGGATGGGGCACTTCCATTTGCATCCGGCGATGCCGGACCTGGGGATCCGCCAGCGCCTGGGCCAGATCGTTGATGGGACCGCAGCCCACCCCGACGTTTTCCATGGCGTTGCTCCAATAAGCTCCGTCTTCGCGGCCGAGCAACTCTTCCAGAATCGATACCAGAAGGTCCCGGTTTTCCAGGCGCTTGACGTTCTTGCTGAAGCGCTCGTCCTCGGCCAGTTCGGGTTTCCCCAATACCTTGCAGAAATTGGCAAATTGGCTCTCGTTTCCTACCGAAACCATGATTCTACCCCCCTTGCACGACAATACCTGGTAGGGGACCAAAGTGGGGTTGTCGTTGCCCCAGCGCTGCGGGATTTTACCGCTTACCAGGTAATTGAGGTGGAGGTGGGATAGCATGGCGATTTCCACGTCCAGCAAGGCGGCGTCAATGTACTGGCCTGTTCCGGAAACGCGGTCGCGGTGGTGCAGCGCCGCCAAAATCGCCGACGCGGCGTGCATGCCGGTCATGAGATCGACGATGGGCAGCCCCACCCGCATGGGACCGCCGCCGGGGCGGCCGTCTCGTTCGCCGGTGACGCTCATCAAACCGCCCATGGCCTGAAAGATTGGGTCGTAGCCGGCCCGGTGGCTGTAAGGACCGTCCTGGCCGAAGCCGGTTATGGAGCAGTACACCAGCCGCGGGTTGACCTTCCTGAGATCTTCATAAGCCAGACCGTAGCGGGCCAGCACGCCCAGCTTGTAGTTTTCCACGAGCACGTCGGATTGGGCGACCAGCTTGCGTACGATATCCTGTCCCTCGGGTTTGGAAATATCGAGCGTGACGGATTTCTTATTGCGGTTGAAAGCCAGATAGGTGACCGACTCGCTGGTCTCTTTCCCATCCCGATCCTTCAGATAGGGGCCGCCCATGGTGCGTGTGTCGTCGCCGCTTCCGGGCCGTTCGATTTTGATGACTTCCGCGCCGTAATCCGCCAGCGTCTGGCAGGCCAATGGTCCCGCCAGGATGCGGGTGATGTCGACGACGCGAATGTTGGGCAGCAGGGTTTTTGCCATGAATGGTCGGCTCCCGACGGGGCCGCGCGACTTGGCGGGTCGGCCCGGGAAAAGATGGTTGTTCGTGGCTATTCGGGCAGCCGCAAAACGTGCTTGGCCAGAATGTTGCGCTGAATCTCGTTGCTGCCGCCGTAGAAGGTGGCGGGACGGGCATAGTAAAAAGTGTTGACTGCGTCGATGGTGCGATCACCGCAGGGAAGGGCGGCGGCGATGGCGCCGGCGTTCCCCAGAGATTCCAGGGTGAATTCTGTGATGCGCTGAAAAGTTTCGGAAGCCCAGATTTTCAGCATGGAGACTTCCGGCCCCAGAGTTTCGCTGCCGTTGCGCATGACTTCGGCGAAGCGGGCGAAGACGGAGGCCAGATCTTCCGTATCCAGGCGCAGTTGTACCAGGCGGTCGCTAAATACCGGGTCGTCCATCAGGCCGCGTTCCGCCGCCAGGGCGGCGAGTTGGGCCAAGGTAAATTGGCAGTATTTGGGGCTGCCGATGAAGATGCGCTCGAAGCCCAGCAGTGCTTTGGCCAGGGACCAGCCCCGATTCTGCTCTCCCACCCGATTGCTGCGGTGGGTGCGGGCACTGTCGAAGAATACTTGGCAAAATTCCTCGTGCCCGGCGATGTTGCGGATGGGCCGCACGGTGATGCCGGAGGAGCGCATGTCCATCATCAGGAAGCTGATGCCTTCTTGCTTCTTGGCCTGCTTGTCGGTGCGGGCCAGCAGAAAGATGTGCGTGGCGTCGTGGGCCATAGTGGTCCAGATTTTCGATCCGTTGACAACGTATTCGTCCCCCTTCAACACGGCTTCGGTGCGCAGGCTGGCGAGGTCGGAGCCGGCGTCGGGCTCCGAATAACCTTGGCACCAGATGTATTCGCCTGACAGGGTCGGAGGAAGGTATTTCCGTTGCTGTTCCGGGGTGCCGTAGCGGATGAGCAGGGGCCCCAGGTTGATGATGCCTTGGTCTGGGGTGCGGGCCGCGCCGTAGCTTTCCTGCTCCTCGATGAAGATGAGCAATTTGGCGGGGGACAGGCCCATGCCGCCGTGCTCACGGGGCCAGGCCGGCGCAATCCAGTTGTGCCGGTAGAGGGTCGCCCACCAGTCCCGCACTTCCCGCCAACGCGGCCTGCGGGAAGCGTAGCGCAAGGATTGCGGATGGTGCTCGCGGAAAAAACGCCGTACTTCGCCGCGAAAGGTTTCATCGTCCAGCGCGTTCCAGTCCTGCATGGCCGAATCCCCGAAGCTTAAGCCCGCATGGTCTGAGGCAACCAGAGGATCAGTTGCGGAAACAGGCAGAACAGCGCGATGACGATCAAGTGGGCCACCACGTGAGGACCCACCCCTCGAAAAACCTCATCCAGAGGCCGGCCGGTATAACGGGAGACCACAAAAACATTCAGTCCCACCGGCGGAGTGACCATGCCCACTTCGGCGAGGACCACCACCATCACGCCGAACCAGACGGGGTCGAAGGCCAGGGCTTTGATCACCGGCAGCATTATCGGGATGGTGAGGATCAGAATCGCCACCTGATCCATGAAGCACCCCAAGATCAGGTAAATCAGAATGATCATGGCCATGATGACCCAGCGGTCCACCGGCCAGCCGCCGATGGTGGCGACGATTTGCTGGGTGGTCTGGGTCACGGTGAGAAAGTAACCGAAGAAATGGGCCCCCAGGATGATCATGATGATCATGCAAGTGGTTTGGGCGGCCCGCATCAGGGCTTGGCGGGTCGCGGAGAAGTTGGCCTTGCCTTTGAGCAGCGCGATCAGGTAGGCGCCAAACGCCCCGATGCTCGCCGCCTCGGTGGGGGTGGCCACGCCTACGTAAATTATCCCGGTCACCGCCATGAACAGCACCAACATGGGCCATACCACTCTCAGGGAGATGAATTTTTCCTTGAAGGAGTACCTTTGCCCGGCCGGGGCGCGTCTTGGATCCCGCCAGACCAAATAGAGCACGGTGAGGCTGATGGCCAGCGTGACCAGGAGGCCGGGAATGACACCGCCGATGAGCAGCTCGCCGATGCTGACGTCGGCGATGATGCCGAACAGCACCAGCGCGATGCTCGGGGGAATGAGCATCGCTAGGGTTCCGGAAATGGCCACCACGCCGCAGGCCAGCTTGGGCTCGTAGCCGGCCTTGAGCATGGCGGGAATGGTGGTGGATGACAAAGTGGCGGCCCCCGCGGTGCTGGAGCCGGAGATGGCGCCGAATCCGGCGCCGGCAAAGGCGGTGGCAATGCCCAAGCCACCAGGGACCCGGCCGACCCAGGTGGAGGCGGCCTTGAATAGATCGTCCGCCACGCCGCTGATGATGACGAACTCCGCCATCAGCAGAAACATGGGCACGGTAATCAATTCGTAGGTGCTGGCGGCGGACAGCGGAGCGGTGTCCATGACCCCGAGCACCATGTTGAGGCCGCCGAGGAAATACAGGCCGGTGGCCCCGGAGATGGCCAGGGTGAAGCCCACCGGCACGCCGATGACCAGCATGGCCAGCATAAACAGAAAAATGGAGAGGGCCAGCATGTCAGATATCCTCGTCGTCGTGGGTGACTTCGGTAATTCCCAGTGCGATGGCTGAGCGCGTCGCCAAGGCCGTGGCCAAGGAAAATATCCCGAACACCAGGCGCAGCAACAGTAATCCCACGCCCAAGGGGACGAACACGACCGTAGCCCAGGTGGGCCAGGGGATGGCCCCCGCCACCACGTCCCCCGCCTGGAGATTGCCCCAGAACTTGATGCTGCCCTGGTACACGATGCCGATCATCACCACCGCGGTGAGGATGTAGCCGATCAACTCCATGACATGCCGAGCATGGTGAGGGACGTGACGGAAGATGATGTCCACGCGCACATGGTGGTTGTTGGCCTGGGTGGTCGACAGGGACAGGAAGAACAAGGCCACCATCAGATAGAGGGAGATCAAATCATAGGACCATGCCAAAGGGGAATTGAGGAAGTAGCGCATACCGACGTCGCAGAAGACGATGACCATGACGGCGAACATGGCCACCGAGGCCACCGCCGTCCAGATTGATTCCATGAACAAGATCAACCGGTGGGCCAGGTTCAGGGCTTTCATCAGGGGTTTCTCCTCGTTTATTGAACTGGAATAGCTTTCTGAGGGAAGCAGGCCGCCGCCTTTTTCGAGGCGGTTTCGGGCCGGCGTCCCATGCCCTTATTTTGAGCGGAAAAATAATAACAGAAAGGAGAACTCTGCGTTGTTAATATAGTTACCAGCATCAACTTTTTTCGCTTGCCTTGCGCGCCGGGGGCATGCATTGCTGATCATACAGGCGGTGAGCTTCCGGGCTACAACCCTAGATCCTTGGCGATGGAGGTTCGCATGACTTCGCTGGAGCCGCCGCCGATGCGCATGATGCGGGAATCCCGGTAATGGCGCTCCATGGGGAAATCGGGCATCATGGAATAGCCTCCCAGGATTTGCATGCCTTCATCGGCCACCCGATGGTAAGCCTCGCAGGTGTATATCTTGGCCATCGAGGCTTCCTTGCGGCATTC
The DNA here is from genome assembly GCA_004298385.1 of Betaproteobacteria bacterium. Classification (GTDB taxonomy): domain Bacteria; phylum Pseudomonadota; class Gammaproteobacteria; order Burkholderiales; family SG8-39; genus 2-12-FULL-64-23. The sequence goes on from SCTX01000080.1 coordinate 10,457, forward strand.
GATCTTGGCGTCCAATCGGCGGGCCAGATCGTAGGTCATGAGGCGCGAGATGTGCACCTGAGTCTGCATGTCGGCCAATTTGTGCTGGATCACCTGGAATTTGCCGATGGGCTGGCCGAACTGGATCCGGTCCTTGGCGTATTGCAGGGCGCAGTCCAGGGCGTTCTGGGCGGCGCCGGTGACCTGGGCAGCCACGGAGAAGCGTTCTTTGGTAAGGTTGGTCATCAGGTGCTTCCAGCCGCTGTTGAGTTCCCCCAGCAGATCGTCCTTGTGGACGCGCACGTTGTCGTAGCTGACGCTGTTGGTGCCCACCGAACGGAAACACAGGGTATCCAGCCGCCGGATGGTGACGCCGGGGCTGTGGGGGTCGACGAAGAACAGGCTCATCCCCTTGTGCTGGGGGAGGCTGGGATCGGTCCGGGTCACCAGCACGGTGCGGGTGGCGAGGTCCACCTGGGAGTTGAAGATCTTCGAGCCGTTGATGATGTAATAGTCCCCGTCACGCACCGCCCGGGTTTGAATCCCCGCGGCGTCGGAGCCGGCGTTGGGCTCGGTGAGGCTCATGGAGGACTTGAACTTGCCCGCCGCGATCAAAGGCAGATATTTGCGGCGCTGCTCTTCGCTGCCGTAGGTGAGCAGCGACTGGGCGCCGTGCACCGTGGCGCGGTACACCAGCACCGAGAGCTCCAACAGCCCGTAGGACAACTCCTCCAGCACGATGCCCAGCTCCGTGAAACCCAGGCCCGCGCCGCCGTATTCTTCCGGGATGCCGATACCCAGCCAGCCCATTTCGGCGATCTTGTCGAAAGTGTCCAGCGGGGCGATCTTCTCCTGGTCGCACTTCCTCGCGTATTCCTCCGGCACTTGCTCCCGCACGAAGCGCCGCACTGAATCCCGCAACATCAATTGTTCTTCGGTGAAACTGAAATCCGCTCCTGCTCGCATGGTTGTTCTCCTATCGCTCGCTAATACTTCGTTGAACACCTCAGGCGTCATGGTAATACAAGGCCGCGAACCGAGCACCGAGGATATCGGACCGATCCAAGAGCTCTTGGCTGAACAACGGGACCGGGACGGAACCCGGCGGAGCCACGAGCTTGGCTGCCGGTGGGACTGGCGCAACGCACGGGGCCGCATCAAGCATCGGGCCGCTCGCACGCCGCTTTCGAAGCTGGAGCGAGGCGGCCACATCGGGCTGTGGCAGCGCCGGTGATCGCCGTTGGATTGATCCTCCAATCAACTTGACAACGACCGTTCCAGGAGCAACACTCCCTACACCTCGTCGCATTGGGCGCAGGCGGCGTAGCGCAACCCAGGTTCAACGCTGCATTCCGGAAGGCATAGGCATGAGACAAGACAAGACAATCCGCTCTGAAATGGGCTGGAGCACCGCGGACAAGATCGTGGTGCGTGGCATGGATCTCGTGAACGAGGTCATCGGCAAGGTAGCGCTCGGCGACATGGCCTGGCTCGAGATCAACGGGACGCTGCCCACGCCGCAGCAGTCGGTGCTGTTCAATGCGCTGATGGTCACCCTGGTCGAACACGGCATGACCCCGAACGCCATTGCGACACGCATGACCTACCTCGGCGCGCCGGAAGCGCTGAACGCCGCCGTCGCAGCGGGACTCTGTGGCATGGGCACGGTATTCGTCGGCACCGCCGAGGGCTCGGCGCGCATCATGCAGGAAGCGCTGAAAGACGTCGAACAGCCTGATCTCAAGTCCATCGCAGCACGAATCGTCGCCGACCTGCGCGCCAGAAAATCCAGCGTCCCCGGCATCGGGCATCCGATTCACAAACCGATCGATCCCAGAACGCCGCGGCTGTTCCAGCTCGCAAAGGAAAACGGCTACTACGGCCGCTACTGCGAGCTGATTCAACTCATCGCCGCCGAGGCCGAGCGAGTATCCGGCAAGGTACTGCCGGTGAACGCCACCGGCGCAATAGGCGCTGTGGCAAGCGAGCTGGGCCTCGACTGGCGCATCTGCCGCGGCATTGCGGTCATGGGTCGTGCGATCGGCCTTGTCGGCCACATCGCCGAAGAAATCCGCAATCCAATAGCAATAAACATTTGGGAGCGCCTCAATGAAGAGACCTCGGCGCATTTGCGCCCTAAGTCGGGTAATCGTCCGAATGAATGATGTTGTTCAGGTACTGACAGGTTCGGACCTTGACTCGACGCCAGATTCGCGCCTCACGATGGAGCGGCGCGGCGAAGGCGATGCACTTCGCGCGTTCTAGAACGGTCTCTACAGCCTGCAGTTCCAGTCGCACAAGCGGCACAAGCGCAGCATCACGCTCGACATCACAGGGCTCGGCGGTATCGGCGTCCTCAATGAGTTGCTACGACGGCCAAGGGGCCGGCACAGCTCGCCCACCACTAGACCTGGGCGAGCACACCGAGTAGATCCTGTCGGAGATTGGATTCTCGAAAGAGCGAATCGCCGGTCTGCGCTCGGGCGGGCTCATCTAAGTGTAAGTGGCGCTGGAATCCGGCCAGATCGGGAAGATTTGTCAGGGAGCTGCGAACAGACTATGCCAAGAGTGACTGACGAAGCCGTGATCATTGGCCTGGGCGAGACCCCGGTAGGCAAGTTGCCGGGGCTGAATTCGGTCCAGATCCAGGCGATGGCGGTGCACGATGCGCTGCGTAGCTGCGGCCTGTCCATCCGCGACGTGGACGGACTGATCAATCTGGACCCCTACAGCTTTCCCAACAGCATGTTCGCCACCACGCTGGCGGAGTACCTCGGGCTAAAACCTTCTTTCTGCACGACCGTCGATGTCGGCGGCACCGTCACCGGCATGACCATGCTGCAACAGGCGATCTGGGCGATTAACTCCGGACACTGCCGCACCGCGGTTTGTGTCTACGGCGAAAACGCGCTTACCGGAAGGTCGCCGGGTGCCCACGGCTATATGCTGAAGAACCTGCTCGGCGGCGAGGAATGGGAAGAACCGTTCGGCTTGCAAGGCATGGTGTCGATGTACGCCCTCCTGGCGCAGCGCTATTTTCACGATTACGGCGCGGACGAATCCGATCTCGGCGCCATCGCCGTATCGACGCGCGAGCACGCGTTGCTCAACCCCACCGCGATGATGAAAAAGCCGATGACGCTCGAGGATCACCGTCGGAGCCGCATTATTTGTTCGCCGCTGCGGCTGCTCGACTGCTCGCTGGTGGCCGACGGCGGCGGGGCGCTCGTGCTCACCGGCGCCGCGAACGCCCGCCGCCTCGGCGCGCCTATGGTGCGCATGCGCTCCTTTGCGATGCGCATGACTCACAACACGGTGGCGCAAATGCCCGACATAGAAGACCTTGGCATGCGCGATGCCGGACGCGACGCTTACGAGGCTGCCGGGATCGGGCCGGAGGACCTCGACATGGCCCAGCTTCACGACGCGTTCACCATTTCCGTGCTGGTGACGATTGACGCGCTCGGATTCTGCGAACCGGGCGGCGCCGGCGACTACATTCGCACCGGGGCGACGGCGCCGGGCGGGAAGTGCCCGGTAAACACGCACGGCGGGTTGCTTTCGCAGGCGCACATCGGCGGCATGCTGCACCTGGTCGAGGCGGTGCGCCAGTTGCGCGGCGAGGCTGGCCGACGGCAGGTTCCGGATGCGCGCTTGGCGCTGGTGAGCGGTAATGGAGGCATCTTCTCGCTCTGCGGCGTTTCGATCCTGGAAAGGGTATGAGCCATGGAAGACATATTGGCGATCCTTCCTTCCCCTACAAAAGAAACCGCGCCGTTCTGGGAAGGCTGTAACCGAAGCGAGCTGCTGCTGCGCGCCTGCGAGGATTGCGCGCAGGTTTTTTATTACCCGCGCCTGTACTGCCCGAAATGCGGGAGCGAGAAGCTCGCTTGGCGCGCCTCCGCGGGCCGTGGCACACTCTATTCGTTCACCCATGTCGGCGTCTCGTTCTACGGCCCGACGTGGGAATCGCAGATTCCCTACACTCTGGTGCTGGTGGATCTCGACGACGGGCCGCGCATGCTCAGTCGCCTGGTGGGACCCGATCGCGACAAAGTGAAAATCGGGGACCGTGTGCGCGTCGAGTTCGTCGAATTCGAAACGCAGAAGCTGCCGTACTTCAGCATCGTCAGGGAGTGATCCGGTCATGTTCGAACCCGAACTCAACGAGCAGCAACGGTTGATGCAAGAATCGGCGCGCAAGCTCGCCGAGGAGCGCTTCAAACCGGGAGCCGCGCGCGCCGACCGCGAGCACGCGCCACCGCTCGGCAACATCAAGGTGCTCGCCGAGCATGGATTCTGCGGCATGGGGCTTCCGGAAGCCTATGGCGGATCAGGCTTGGGCGTGTTCGAGATGGTGCTGGTGATCGAGCAGATTGCCCGCGCCTGCGCCAACACGGCGATGCTACTGAGTGGCACCGTGGGCGCCTCGGCGCGCGCGATCCTGCAGGTCGGCAGCGAGGCGCAGAAAAGGAAATACCTGCCCAGGGTCGCTCGGGGTGAGTTGCTGGTCGCCTGGTCGATGTCGGAGCCCAACGCCGGCTCGGATGTCGGCGCGATCGCGACGCGTGCGCTCAGGGATGGAGAACACTACGTGATCAACGGCGCGAAGCTTTGGTGCAGCTTCGCCAGCTTGGCCGATGTGTACCTGGTAATGATGCGCCTCGATCCGACGCCGGGAATGAAGGGTATCGGCGCGTTGCTGGTCGAGCGCGATACACCCGGCTTTTCCATCGGCAGGCGGCTCGACCTCGTCGGACTGCGCGCCACCGGCATGGCGGAACTGTTGTTCGACGACTGCCGCGTCCCGGCGGAGAACCTGATCATTCCGGCGGGCGGCATCGGAAAAATCCTGGCGGTGCTCGAAGCCGACCGGATCGGCGGCAACCCGCCCATCTGCCTTGGCGTCGCGGGCGCGGCCTTCGACGCCGCGGTCCGGCACCTGAAGGAGCGCTCCCAGTTCGGCAAGCCCCTCGCGGACAACCAGGGACTGCAGTGGAAACTCGCCGACATGGCGATCGACATCGAAGCCGCTCGCAGCCTGCTCTACCGCACGGCGCAGCGCGTGGACGCGCACAAGAACTCGATGACGGACGCCTCGATCGCCAAGACCTTCGTCAACGAAATGGCGATCCGGGTCACGAATCAGGCGATCCAGCTTGCCGGCGCATCGGGCCTGGCCGAGGACTTCCCGTTCGAACGGTATTTCCGCGACGTGCGCGGCATGGCGATCGGATATGGCACGACCGAGATACTGCGCAATACCATCGCGCGCGAGATCCTGGCGGGGCGCTACCAGCCCTAGCGCCGGTCCACGAGATCGGAACGCATAAAATTACCCAGACCCACCCAGACTTACGCAGGCCGTTCGCGGTCGATCAAAGACGACAAGGAGCATCATGGATTTTTCTTTGCCCGAGGAACTACGCAGCTTCCAGCGGATGGTGCGCCGGTTCGTGGATACCGAACTGATACCGCTGGAGCACAAGGAGCCGCGCGGGTTGCTGCCGGCGACGCGCGACCGGCTGCGCGCCCTCACCCGCGACATGGGGTTGTGGCTGCTCGACGTGCCGCAGAGCCTCGGCGGCCAGGGCCTGAGCGCGCTCGGCCAGTCGATCTTCTGGGAGGAGTTCTCCCGCTCGGTGGCGATCCTGCCCAGAGACTTTTACATTATCGGGCCGTTCGTCGGCGCGGTGCTGGTCCAGCTCAAGGGCGAGCAGAAGGAGCGTTATCTCGACCCGGTGATCCGTGGCGAAAAACTCCCATGCTTCGCGCAGACCGAACCGGACGCCGGAACCGACCCCGCGTCGATGCGCACACGCGCAGTGCGCGATGGCGATCACTACGTGATCAACGGCGTCAAGCGCTTCATCACCGACGCGGAGAAAGCCGATTTCGCGCAGGTGATGGCACTCACCGATCCGGTAAAGGGCGCGCGCGGCGGCGTGTCCTGCTTTCTCGTGGATATGAACACGCCAGGCGTGAAAGTCACCACGCGCTACCAGACCATGATGGGCGAGGCGCCCTGCGAAGTGGTATTCCAAGACGCGCGCGTTCCGGCGACGAACCTGGTCGGCAACGAAGGCGACGGGTTTCGCCTCGCCCAGGAGTGGATCACGCTGGGGCGCATCCTGCGCCACGGCGCCCGCGCCTGCGGCGTCGCCGAGCGCTGCCTGGAGATGGGCGCGAGCTACGCCAAGCAGCGGGTCACCTTCGGTGCGCCGCTCGCCACCCGCCAGAGCATCCAGTGGATGCTGGCCGATACCTACACCGAGCTGCAGGCGGCGCGCCACATGGTCCGTTACGCGGCGTGGAAATTCGATCAGGGCGAGGACGTGCGCACGGAGAGCCACATCGCCAAGATGTACAGCGTGGAGATGGGATTCCGCGCCGCCGACCGGTGCCTGCAGATTCATGGCGGCATCGGCCTCACGACCGACTTTCCGGTCGAGCGATTCTGGCGCGACCAGCGCGCCTACCTGATCACCGAAGGCGCCGCGGAGGTGATGCGCATGACCGTGGCGAGGCACGTGCTAAAGTACTATTAATCAACAGTTACAGTCTGGAGTGCAACAGCGGTATGACGAGAATGTAGCGGTTTCATAAACACCTCGTGTGGCGTTTTGAACCCGAGGCATTTTCTAGGCGTAGGTGCAGTTCGATGAGAGCGCGCTCGCCGTTACCCGCAGCACCGAATTTTTGAGGAGGACGATAGACATCATGAAACGCAGAACCGTTCTGAAATTTGCCTCTGTTTTCGCCCTGTCGGCACTATGCGCGCGGTCGAATGCCCAGAGCTACCCGAGCAGGCCGATCCGCTTCGTCGTGCCCTACGGGGCCGGGGGTGGACCCGACGTGATCGCGCGGTTGGTGGGGCGCAAGCTTGGCGAGAACATGGGGCAGCCGGTCGTCGTGGATAATCGCCCGGGAGGGGCCGGTATTATCGCCACCGAGCATGTCGCGAGGTCGCCCGCTGACGGCTACACGATACTCGTGGGCGACACCGGGCCGCTATGTATCAATCCGAACCTGTTCGCGAAGCTGCCCTATGATCCGGTGAAGGATTTTGCGCCGGTCACGCTTTCGAATACGGCCCCGCTGTTCATGGTCGTCAACGCGAACCAGCCGATCCAGTCGGTGGCACAACTGATCGAGTATGCCCGGGCAAGACCCGGCCTTCCGTTCGGATCGACCGGCAACGGAAGCATGCACCACCTGGGCATGGAGCTGTTCAAGCTCATGACGAAAGTGGACATGACGCACATCCCTTACAAGGGCGTGGCTCAATCGGTGCCCGCTGTTCTCGCCGGGGACATCGCAGTCGTCTTCGCCGCTCTTCCCTCGGTGCTGCCGCACGTAAAGTCCGGCAAGGTTCGCCTGATCGGGGTTGCCACCGGCACACGCACGAAGTTCATGCCCGAGGTTCCGAGCATCGCGGAGACTCTGCCGGGATACAGCCTCACGCTCGATTCCGGTTTCCTGGCGCCTGCGGGCACGCCGAATGAAATAGTGGAGAAACTCCATGACGAAATTGTCAAGGTGTTGGGTGCGCCTGATATCGTGCAGCAACTGATGAATTTGGGACTCATCCCGATCGGCAGTTCCCCGCAGCAGTATGCCGAAACGATACGCACGGATCTGAGCAAATTCGCGAAGCTGGTGAAAGAGAGCGGCGCGCGCGTGGACTGAGCGCGAGCTCGTGCTCGATGCACGATCATGGGTTCCCGATTCTGTCGATCGCGCCGCGGCCCGAGAGCAGCTCGCTCGCGATGATCATGCGCTGCATCTCCTGCGAGCCTTCGGTGATGAGCCGCGAGCGGGCGTCGCGGAACATCACTTCCAGCGGCAGTTCGCGCGACAAGCCCATGCCGCCGTGAATCTGGATGGCGCGATCGACCACCTTCATCATCATCTCGTCGCAGCGCAGCTTCACCATCGCGGCTTCCATGTGATACGGCAGGCCCCGGTCGGCTTTCCACGCGGCATGGTAGGTCATTAGACGGGCGGCGTGCAACTCCACCTCGGAGTCGGCGATCATCCACTGGATGGCTTGGCGCGAGGCGAGCGGCGCGCCGAACGTGTTGCGCTGATTCGCCCAATCGATGGCGAGCTTCAGCGCGCGCTGGGCGCGGCCGATCGCCTTGGGGCCGTGCATCAGCCGGCCCATGCCGAGAAACTCGCGCGCCAGGTCCCAGCCGCGGCCGACTTCGCCGACTATCTGCGCGGCCGGCACGCGCGCGTTGTCGAACACCAGCTCCCAGGGCCGGTCGGGTGACATCAGCTCGAAGTTCTGTCCGAGCCGCATGCCGGGCGTTCCCTTGTCGACCAGAAAACAGGTGATGCCTTCCCGCCCCTTGCCGCCGGTGCGCGCAAACAGTTGCACGAAGTCCGCCTTGTCGGCATGGGTGATGAAAATCTTGCTGCCGTTGATCACCCACTCGTCGCCATCTGGAACCGCGCGCGTGGCCATGCGGGTGGGATCCGAGCCGCCGCTTGCCTCGGTCAGGGCGAAGCAGGTGCGCTTGTCGCCGCGGATCACCGGCTGCAGGTACTTCTCCTTTTGCTCGGCGTTGCCGCGGAACAGCACCGGCCCCAGGAAAGGGGTGAACACGCTGGGCGCGCGGAACGCCGGCACGTTGCATTGCGCCAGTTCCTCGAACACCAGGCACATGCCGAGCACGCCCACGCCACCGCCGCCGTATTCCTCGGGAAGATCGAAGGCCCAGAATCCGAGTTCCTTCGTCCGCGCCTGCAGCCGCGCGCGGATGTCATCGGGAATGTCGTGGTTGTCGGCGTACTCGGGCTCGAGCGGCAGCAGTTCTTCGGTGACGAAGCGCCGCGCCGATTCGCGCAGTTGTTTTAATTCTTCGGGGATCAGAAAGTCCATGGGTTCAGTTTCACTCGTTGATCAGTTGCGCGCGTCAATGCCTCCCGCAACTTGTCCGGAGAGGACAGGTTCAGGCCGATGCGCTCGCCATCCGGACATTCCATCACGAACTCCTGGGACATGGCGCCGCGCGAATAGCGGGTGGCCGGCTGACCGGTTTTCGGATTGGCGGGTTGCGCGACTGCCGCGTCGAACTTGCCGCCGGCGCCGGAAATTCGCATGGTGGTGACCTCAGGCGGAGTAGCGGCCATCGAGGATCTCCCTGCCGATGAGGTTGCGATGAATTTCAGTGGTGCCGTAGCCGACCGACATTCCGCGCACATCGCGGAACATGCGCTCCATCGGGAATTCTTCCGACAGGCCGAACGCGCCGTGAAGCTGCATTGCGGTGTCGGTCACGCGGCGCGACATTTCGTTGACGTAGACCTTGGTGATCGAGGCGTCGACCGCGGAGCCTTTGCCGGCATCGACGCGCGCGGCGGCGCGGTAGAGCAATGCGCGCGCCGCCTCCAGGTCGATGGCCATGTCGGCCAGTTTCCATTGCACGCCCTGCTGCTCGGCGATCGGCTTGCGGAACTGCACCCGTTGCTTCGAATACGCGACCGCGGCCTCGAAGGCAGCCTGCGCAACGCCCAGGCAAATCGGCGGATTGGTGGCGATGCGGTCGGAATTGAACACCTGCAACAGCTTGCCCATTTGGCCCGCCGGCAGCATCAGGTTCTGCGCCGGCACCCTGCAGTCCTCGAATACGAGCTCCGCCATGCCGGTGCCGCGAAAGCCGATGAGGTCGAGATGCTTGCCAACAGAAAAGCCCGGCGTGCCGCGTTCCACCAGAATCGCGCCCACGCCGCGCAGGCCGGGCGCCGGATCGAGCCGGACCAGCACCAGGAACATGTCCGAGACCTGCGCCCCCGAACACCACAGCTTCGCGCCGTTGATGACGTAATGATCGCCGTCCTTGACCGCCTTGCACTGGATGTTGCCGATGTCGGATCCGGCGTTGGCCTCCGACATGCCCCAGGCGCAAAGCAGTTCGCCCTTGGCGATGCGCGGCAGGTATTTTTTCTTCTGCTCGGCGCTGCCGAGATGCAGAATCGCGCGCGGCGTGGCGCCGTCGGTGCAACCCACCAGGATCGCGGTGTTGGCGCAGCAGCGTGCCACTTCCTCGACCACGATCACGAGGTCGAGCAGGTTCCGTCCCGGGCCGCCGTACTCCTCGGGAATGAACACGCCGACGAATCCGGCCTCGGCCAAAGTCTTGATGTGCTCCACCGGCGGCCGCCGCGTCCGGTCCACTTCCGCGGCTTTCGGCTTGAAGTGCTTCTCCGCGATCGCGCGCACTGATGCGCGGATCAGCCGTTGTTCTTGCGTCAATTCATGCTCGCTCATGGCGCTTGCTCCAGTTTGGAATTCCTCATGCGTTGAATACGGCGCCGCTTGCCGTGAACGCCGCGCGGCGCTCAAACCCCTGTCCGCCGGCGCCACCGCGCCGCCCTCGCCGGTGCGGCCAAGGGCGTGCAGCGCGCGCGAGAGCGCGATGTAATCGACAGTATGCCGCGTTCGGCGTGACGGTGGAAGCGACGCCCGTCGCCATGGGGTCGGTGTTCGCGCGACCGTCAGACGGCAGGCGTGAACTTGTCGTAGTGGATATCCGAGGGGTCGACGCCAAGCCGATGCAACAGCGCAACCGCCGCGTCGATCATCGGCGCCGGCCCGCAAAGATACGCTTCGGCGCCTAACCCGTCGGTAAGCTGCCGAACGATGACCTCCGTGACCAGGCCGCGCTCGCCCGTCCATGCCGACTCCGCGGGTTCTTCGGATAGCGCCGGAATGAAGCTGAAGTTCGCATGCTGGCTGGACCACGCGCTCATCGTGTCCAGGTGATAAAGGTCGCCCGCACGGCGCGCTCCGTAGAAAAATCGCAGGGGCCGGCGAGAGCCGTGCGCGAATGCTTCGTCCAGCATCGCCTTGATCGGCGCGAAGCCGGTGCCACCGGCGATCAGAAGCGCCGGTCGATGCGCTTCCGCGGAAAGCTGAAAGGCGCCGAATGGGCCGCGCAGCGTGAGTATATCGCCTTCCATGAGATCACGGGCAAGGTGCCGGCTGACGCGGCCCTGTTCATAGATCCGCACATGAAACTCGATCCGCGTGGAGCCCGGGCGATTCGCGGCGGAAAAAGAGCGATCCGGCGAAATTCCAGGCAGCACCCAATCGAAATACTGGCCCGCCCGATAATCCACCAGCGAGTCGGTCCGAACGACGACCTCGATAATTGCAGAGCCATGGCGGCGGACTTTCTCGACGACGGTATCGAATTCTCGAATCGGCGGACCGCTTTCAGCGCGCAGTTGTGCCGATAGGCTAAGGTCCGAGCACGGGTAGCTCAGGCAGGCGAGAATCATGCCGCGGGCACGGTGCGTATCGTTGAATATCGCCGGATCCGCACCAGGCAGTTCGCGCACCTCGCCGCTGCGCAGCTCCGCCAGGCATTCGCCGCACTCGCCCGAACGGCAATTGTAGGGAAAGGCCACGCCGGCGCCAAGGCACGCGTCCAGCACCGACTGATCGGATCGGCCTTCTATGCGCGCCTCACTCTGCACGACATGCAATGCGTACGCCGTCATCAGCGTCTGCGTCGTCTCGGTCTGAAGCTCAGTACGCCCGTTCTTGGTCGGAGCCGTCCGGCGCATAGATCTCCCGGAAATCCTGCGGCAGATCGATGCCCCAGTCCTGGGTGATGAAACCGCGTATCTGCTCGTAATACGCCGCGCGCATGTTCTCGTTGGTGTCCTGCTTGATTCCCCAGCGTCGATAGAGATCGTTTCGCTTCGACTTGTCGCCGCCGAAGGATTGCATCCCGACCGGTACCCATTTGCGCACTGCCGCTTCGACCTGGGCGCGGCCTTCCTCGGTTGCGAGCAGTTCCTTGACGCCGTCCATGCCGAAGCCGACATGGCCGTACTCTTCCTTCAGCGTTTCCTGCGCCGCGCGCCGAAACGGCTCGTAGGGAGAGCGGGTGAAGTGGCGGAACTGGTGCGCGGCGGCACGATCGACCAGCGCCATGAAAACCACCTGGTCGGCCCAATTATCGATCGGCGTGTCGAAAGTCGTCAGATGTCCCTTCTTACGCGCGTATTCCTGCCAGTCGAGGCCGAGCTCCTCCATCAGCTTGCGGAAGCGCAGATGGTGCCCATACTCCTCCATCACCGTCCTGGCCATGCGTTGCTTCATCTCGGGCGTGGGCGCTCGCAGAATGCTGCGCTCGAAGCAGTCGGCGCCATAGAGCTCGCTGACCACATGGATGTTGATCAGATTGAGCATCAATTCCTGGAATTCCGCATCCTGCTGGAAGAATTCCGCTGCGCTGACGCTGTTGATTTCTTTCTCGGCCACAACTTCGGTCATGATTTTCCTCTCCGGAAAAAGCTTGCGGCGCGCGCTCTTTCGCCGCGGCCGGTCGCTCTCGGTAGAACTGTCTTCCCGCTCATTTCCGCGCCGGCGTCCGAGACACAATTGCAAATCCCTTGGCCGTTACGGTGCCGTCCTGTTTCGCAGCGGTGAGATCGAGCGTGAGGTCGTCCTCGACCTTGGCAACCTTGGCCGTCAACGCCAGTGCCTCGTGCGGAAACACGGGCGCGGTAAAGGTCAGGTCGAGCACCTTCAGCCGCTGCCGGCCCAATCGTTCCACGAGGAGCCTCGCGAAATGCGCAGTCGTCATCGGCCCCTGCTGGATCACCTGCGGAAATCCGCATTCCTTGGCAAAGCCATCGTCGACGTGGATCGGGTTGGGATCCTCGGTCGCCGCGGAGAACATCGCGATCGCGTCCCGCGTGGCGCCGCTGACTTGCCGCTCAAATACCAGCCGGCCCACCTCTTCGTTCAACATGTCAACTCCGTTCGATGATCCGCGTGATCTCACGCAGTGCGATCTGTTGCGATCCGGCGAGGCGGTATTCGTACGCGATCTCGGCGATCCACAGGAGACCGCTCTTGGTGCTTTTCTCAGTGACATTCAGCACGCGCGCAGTGACGTCGATGTCATCGTCCCAGCCGATAGGTGCGTACCACTCGTAGCGCTGCCCCCCGTGCAACGCTTTCCGGCGAGGAACGTCGAGATCCTTGAACAGGTCGACGCCATGCGCCTCGCCGCGCAGGAAAATCATGTAGGTAGGCGGCACTTCAGCCAGGTCGACGGCGGCGCCCTGCGATCGCAGGTATTGAGCCGCCAGCGCCCTGCTGGCGGC
>SCTX01000081.1 GCA_004298385.1 Betaproteobacteria bacterium
ATTGAAGCGGCCGTCCTGCGGCAGGCGTTTCTCGGAGATGTCCAAGCCCGACATGAGCTTGACCCGCTGCACCAAGGCGGGGGCGATCTTGATGTCGGATTCGGTCTGCAGTTGCAGCATGCCGTCGATGCGAAAACGTATTTGCAACAGACTCTCCTGCGGTTCGATATGGACGTCGGACGCGTTAACCTGGGTCGCGTCCTCGAACATGGTCTGCAGCAGTTTGACCACCGGCGCATCCTCCCCGTCCGGCTCGACCTTGAGCGCGCCGAAATCCACTGCGTCGCCAATGTCCGCGCCCAGCTCGCGCGCGAGATCGGTCATCTTCTCGGTGCGCCGGTAGATGCGGTCTATGGTCTCGAGCACTTGGTTCTCGTTGACGAGGACCAGTTCGATGTCGCGCTTGAGCAGGCGCACGATTTCGTCGAAAGCGAACAAGTCGGTGGGGTCGGCCATCGCCACCAGGTAGGCGCTGCCCTTGTCCTCCAGCAACAGGGCGCGAAAACGACGTGCCTGCATCTCGGGCAGCATGCGCGCCACCTGGAGGTTGATGTTGTAGTACTTGAGGTCGAGGTAAGGGATTTTGAGTTGCTTGGCCAGAGTCTCGGAGATGCCCTCCTCGGTGGCGAAGCCGTTCTCGATCAGCACCCGGCCGAGCTTGCGCCCGCTGCGCTTCTGCTGCTCTAGCGCTAAAGCCAACTGCTCCTCGGAAATCAGCTTTTCCTGGACGAGCAGATTGCCGATGCGAATTTTCTCTGGTCTGGCCATGTATTCATCCTAATCCGGATAAGCCGGAAGCAAGATCTCTAAGAGACAAAAATGAACGCGAACAGAAAATATTTGTTCACGACCTCGGCTTCGAACGGTTTTGAATTAGGCGCGTTCATGAACCTGCCTTTTATAGACAAATCGTGAACTTACCCTCTGTTTCTGTCAACCTGCTTTAGCATTTCGCGGGCTTTTCGCGCGATTTCCCCTAGCGCAGCCGGTTCCTGTTGTGCCGCTTTTTCCATTATCGGCACGTGCTCCTTCAAGCGGTACGGAAACACCGCCACGGCCCGGTCCAGTTGCGCCAGCGCGGCGTCGCGCTCGCCGTTCAAGCCCAGCAGCAGCACCTGACGATAGGCCAATTCCGGCACCGGTAGAAGGCGCAGTACGCGCCGGTTCAACGCCAGCTTGTCCTGAAGATTGTTGCGGTCGGCAACGATGATGCCGGCGTAGGTCATTTCGACATAGGGCGCTAGCAGCGTATCCCGATGCAGTTTCAGCAAGACCTCGTTGCGCTCGACGATCTCCTCCAGATTCTGCGGCAAGACGCGCGGATACATCGCGAGTTCCAGATCGCGGTACGCGAGCAGCACGCTGCCCAGCGCGAAAAATCCGGCCGCCAGCATTAGAGGAAACGCGAAACGCGACAGCGCCGTAAGGTGCAGGCGGATCGAGCGCCGGCTGCCCAGGCCAAGCAAGACCGCGGCCACGCCGAGGAAGTTGGCGTGCCACAAGGGATATTCGATCATGCTGTGCACGAATAGCACCGACAGCAGGCACAACATCCACCAGTTTTCGGCAGTCGCGCAAATGCGCCGGCGCAACGCGAGTAGCCACCCCACTAGCCCTGCGCACACCAGCCCCGCTCCGACGAGCCCGGTTTCGGCCAGCAGTTGCATCAGGGCGTTGTGCGCATTGCGATCGTAATTGGGAATGTGGTAACGCGACAGTTCGGCGGCCTGCTCGAAGAACACGCCGGCATACTGGCCGAAGCCGACGCCGAGCACCGGCTGCCTCGCCAGCATCAGCAGGGCCTGATGCCACATGTAGATGCGCGTGCCCAGGGCCGAACCGCCCGCATCCGGCAATACGCCGCGCGCCAACTCATCGACAAAGCGATCGATCGGCGTAACGGGCGCAACGGCGGCCCCCGCGGTGAGGAACGGCCTGGTGGCAAAGCCGTAATGCGCCAGCGCGAATTGTAACAGTCCGAACAGCGGCAACAGGAGGGCGAGCACGACGGCGGCGCGCTGCAGCGCCGGTTGCTCCGAGCGTGAACGAAACCACAGGCCGATGGCCAATGCCGCCGACAGATAAAGCCAGGTGGCACGCGAGCCGGAAAGCGACAGCGCGTAGAGAAAAATTGCGGTGCAGGCCGCGGCCGCGACCCAGGTCAGCCGTCCTTTGATCTGCAGGTAGAGCGCCGAAATCAGCGCGAGGCTGACATAGTCGGCAAAATGGTTGTTCTGCCCGAAATTGCCGTAAGCGCCCCCTTTAGTCGCGCCCAGACTCGCGACCAGGGAACCGAACCACGATTCAATACCGTAGAACTGCACCAGCGCGGCGCCCGAGTTGAGCAACCCGCCCAGCACCAGCATCGCTGCGAGCCAGACGGCCAATTCTTCCATGCCGCAGGATTTCGCCAGTACCCGCGCGAGCCAGACCAGCCATGCCGCCCAGATCACATATAGCGCGCCGAGCATCGACAATTCCGGATAGGCAATGTCGAGCCAGACGAGTTGCAGCGGCAGCAGGGCCGCAAAGCCAAGCAGCCACAGCGCCAGCGTCGGGATTTCAACCTCGTCCCAGAAGCTTTTCACCGACAGCGGCAGCAAGGCGGCCAGCCCCAGCGTCAGGGCCAACCATTCCGTGTAGAAATTGGTCAGCGGAAAGAAGTGGTACGGATTCAGGAACGGCAGCAAGAACATGAGCCCGACAAGAACGAGGCTGATGCGTGCCGGAATGCGTGGAAGCAAGTTGATTACCAGAGTCGGAAATTAGGAGCGCGTTTCGGAACGAACCCGCGACAGCCGGTCCATCCGGGCGCGGCGGGGAA
Source organism: Betaproteobacteria bacterium (assembly GCA_004298385.1). GTDB lineage: Bacteria > Pseudomonadota > Gammaproteobacteria > Burkholderiales > SG8-39 > 2-12-FULL-64-23. Next base: position 2,825 of record SCTX01000081.1, read on the forward strand.
TTTGCTTTGCGCAGACGCAAGAGACAGCGATTGCCCTTTCCTGACGCGTCATTCTTGAATGCGCCCATGCCCTCGGCGCACCGCGGCTCTCAAACGGGAAATTCGCCCGCGCTCGCGTAATCCATGGCGCCTAAGGCCGGACTTTCCCGGCTCGATCGGTCGCGGCTGGAACCGAAGCGGCGCCGTCGGGTCCGGCTTCCCGCTGTTTCGGAACCGATTTTTTTTCGACCAGCGGCATGGTGATCTCGGTCGAGAGCTTGAGCCATTCTCCCCGGACCGGTTCGATCCTCTGTTGCAAAGCCGCAGCCTGCACATCGGCTGAGGACTGATGGGCGCCGGAGCGCATCGCGGCCTGCGTCTGGTCCATTAACAATGCGGCTGCCGTCGCCTCGGGCGTCGGCTGAGGTACGGGCGGCGCGCCCGCTGCCTGCTGACCGGCGGACTTGGCCGGAGCCGACTGCGGGGAAGCGGCTGCCGCGCCGATTTCGGACTGCTGGGTGCCGCCGCGCTTGACCTGGGACTCGTACACTAGCGGGGTTACCACCGACCTCGGCGTGATCTGATACAACACCCAGATGATCCAAGCGATGACAACCATCATCAGGCCGGCGATTATTCGCCAGAACAATTCCCAGTCCTTGCGTGGCTTAGATTCTTTGACCGGGGCGGCGCCCTGCGGCTGTTGCTTGGTCTGGCTCATGTCAATGCTCAGCCCCGGCGTAACGGCAAGGACCGATGTCATGCTTGCCTGAATGGAAGAAAATCCTGCGTCCGAAATCCGGATGGTGGAACTCAGGCGAATATTACTCCGAACGGCCGCTGCCCGCCTCGCCTGGTCTTCACGCCGCCTTATTTCCGGTGATGGCGGCCGGCGTCGGCGCCGTACTCCCGATGGCACTGCTCCCATAGCCGTACTTGCGGTAGTAGCGGCCGCCATAGCCTCCGTACTCGCCGTAGTACTTGTTCGCCTTATCGATGTCGAGCTGGTTCAGCACCGCGCCAAGGCCGACAAGCGCCGGTTCGTTGACGCGTTGCATTTGTGTCAGGCCATGGCGCGCCAGCGGGTACGGCGTGCTGTCGGCCTTCACCACGTAGAGGATCGAGGTGGCGTATCGCGACAGCACCAGCGCGTCGCTGACAAGCTGCAGCGGCGGGCTGTCGATGATGATCACGTCGAAAGCTTTCTTCAGCGTTGCCATTACTTCGGCGAAACGGTGCGACGAAATCAGCTCGAGGGGATTGAGCGGCACCCGGCCCGACTGCAGCACCCAGAGGTTGGAGTTATCGGCCGGATAAACACACTCGTCGAGCAGCGCGCTGCCCGCCACGAGTTCCGACAAGCCCGCCCGCTGCGCATCCGCGCCGAGCACGCGGGCGATTTTCGGCCGCCGCATGTCCGCTTCCACGAAGAGCGTCTTCTTGATCTGCGAGAACGCGAACGCGAGATTGCACGCGACCGTGGTCTTGCCCTCTTCGGGAAGCGAAGAGGTCAGCAGCACCACTTTTTGCGGCGAATCGATTCCCGCAAGCAGCAGGTCGCTGCGAATGCTGCGGATACCCTCGGCAAACGAGCCTTGGTTTTCATCGATGAACAGGCGCTCGATCGGCACGCCCGGCGCCAGTCGCATCCGCGGCAGCACCCCAACCGCCTTGACCTCGAGCTTGGACTCCACCTCGTGGCTCGTCTTTACCGTTACGTCGAGTTGTTCCAGCAGCAGCGCGATCGACGCCGCGACCGCCAGCGCCACCAGCATCGCGATCAAGACGATGTTGCGTTTGTTCGGCCCGGAAGGAGCCTTGGGCAACTTCGCGACATCGATCACGCGCGCGATTGCCGAGGGCACGTCGCCGGTGTTCGTCTCCTTGGCGCGCTGCGTGAACAAGTCGTAGAGCTGGCGGTTGGATGCCACCTCGCGCTCCAGCCTGGCGAGCGTGAACTCCTTGCGGTTGTATTCTTGACTCTCCATCTTCGCCCGCGAAAGAGCACGCTCAAGCGATGCCTCGTTCGTCTTGGCGACCTCGTAATCCTTCAATACGCCCTCGACCACCGTGCCGACCTGGCGCCGCAGGTTGTCCCGCACCGCCTTAAGGTCCGACTGCGCCGAAACCATCCTGGGGTGCTCCGGTCCGTAGCGCTTGGAGGCCTCGCTGACCCTTCTCTCCGCCTCGGCCTCGGCCTCCTTGAACCGCGCCATGACCGGATTGTTCTGCACCAGGGGCAATGACTCCAGCGCCGCGCCAGACTGGCCCTGCCGCGCAGCGTTCACCTGGTTGAAGCGCGCTTCCGCCTCCAGGCGTTTCTTGCGCGCATCGTCCAACGCTGACTCAATCTCCTCAAGCTGCCGGATCGCTCCGGAAACCGCGACGCCCTTCGCAACAACGATTCTTTCCCGCTCGCGGAAGTCCTGCAGCGCGCGCTCCGATTCGTTGAGCTTCTGCTTCAGCTCCACTGCCTGATCTTTAAGAAACAACATCGAGCGCCGCGTCGTATCTCCGCGCGCCTCCAGGTCCGCTATGATGTAAATCATCGCCAGTGTGTTCGGCACGCGCTCCGCGAGCACCGGATCGTGCGAATCGAAGGAGAGCTTCACCAACTGAGTGTTCCTCACCGGCTGAAGGCTGATCTGCCCCATTACCTGCGCCACCACGCTTTCCTCGATAGCTTCCTCGCTGGGCGCCGGGCCGGGCGCGGCAGCCGGGAGGAATTGCGCGGGAACCCATGCCGCGTACCAGGGCTTCGCCTGCTGGCGCGGATCGTATTCCGGGTGCTTCGCCAGTTGCATCACGCGCACCAGCCTTTCGGCGAGCTCGCGCGACTTGATGATTTCGAACTGCGTCAGGAAATAGTCGCGTGTCGTGCCGACGAAGGATTCGTACAATTCCTGGTTCGTCACCACTTTCGGCTTGCCCATTTCGACCATGATGGTGGTGGTCGCGCGATAGATAGGCCGCAGGCTCGAGGCGTACATCGCCGCCAGCATGCCCACGGCGATCACCACCATGAGTATGCCCCACTTGTAGCGGTTGAGCGTGCGCAGGTAGCGCACCACGTCGGGCGGCGCCGGATCTCCCTGGATCGGCGTAAAGGCGGGCGGCTGCAACTCCCGGCTCGAGACCCAGATCGGAAGAGC
>SCTX01000082.1 GCA_004298385.1 Betaproteobacteria bacterium
GCAAGCTGCGGCAGCTCCGGATCGGTGCGGCTGCGGCAAAACAGGCTTGCCAGGCGCAGGCAGAACGCCAGCGCCCAGTCGCCGGGGACGGGACTCAGGTCCTGCAGCTTAGCGAGCTTGCCGCGGTGGGCAAGCACCAGCCGCGCCAACTGCGCCTGTTCCATGCGCGAGAAACCGGGCATGTCGGCATTGGCGATGACATAGGCCGAGTGCTTGTGGTAGCCGTTGTGAGCGATGGAGATGCCGATCTCGTGCAGGCAGGCGGCCCAGGCGAGCTGCGGCTCGCTTTGGGTCGCGCTCATGTGCCGATGCAGTCTGGCCGCGAGCTCGGCCACGCGCTCGGCTTGGGCGGTATCGACGTGGTAGCGGCGCATGAACTGGCGCACCGTCAGCTCGCGCATGTCGTGTTTTTGCACCCGGCCGAGCAAATCGTAGAGCACGCCCTGGCGCAGCGCGGCGTCCGACACGCTCATGTGTTCGATCCCAAGCTCGGCAAACGCAGCGCACATGATGGCCAGGCCGCCCGGAAGGATGGCCGCGCGGTCCTCGCGCATCCCCGGCAGCAACAGGTGCTCGATGTCGCCCGCCTTGAGGAAGGCGCTTCTGAGCTTATCCAGGCCGGCGGCCGAAATACCGTGCTCGCTCCAGCCGTTGGCTTCCAGGATGGAAGCAATCGAGCGCGCCGTGCCGGACGAGCCCACTGCCCCGGTCCAACCATGCCTCGCGTACTGCTTGACTATGGTCTGCAACTCGCTCCTCGCCGCAAGCTCGGCCTGCTTGAACGCGGACTTCTCGACTTTGCCGTCGGCGAAGTATTTCAGGCTGTAGCTGACGCAGCCCATGTACAGGCTGTCCATCAGCTCCGGCTGCATGCCGGTGCCGATGATGAACTCGGTCGAGCCGCCGCCGATGTCCATCACCAGGCGCTTTTTTCGGCTAAGCGGCAAGCTGTGCGCGACGCCGAGATAAATCAACCGCGCTTCCTCGCGCCCGGCGATGACTTCAATCGGGAAACCCAGCGCTTCCTTGGCCTCGGCCAGGAACTGGCGCGAGTTCTTGGCCACGCGCAGCGCGTTGGTGCCGACGACGCGCACCGCTTCCGCCGGAAAGCCGCGCAAGCGGTCGGAGAAGCGCCTCAGCGCTTCCAGCGCGCGCACCTGGGTGGCGCGGTCGATGCGCTTGTCCCGCGTCAGCCCCGCGCCCAGGCGCACCTGCTCGCGCAAGCCGTCGAGCAGGTAGATCTGATCATCGACGATCCGGCCGATCTGCAGGTGAAAGCTGTTGGAGCCCAGGTCGACCGCGGCAAGCGTCTCGTATTGCATGGCGCGATTACCTTAGCACCGGGAACATGGACACGCAACGAATTTGGTGCGAACCTGTGCCAACTGGACATCGAATCGCGTATAGGCGCGGGCGCCGGCGGGAGCGGCCATCGGATCCGCTAGTCCTGTCGCTCCGGGGATCCTGGCAAAGCAACATAACCATAATCATGTTGCCGCTTCTCCGAATCGGGTAATATTCCGACAGCATTCAAAGCCGAAGCTTACGCCATGTCAACTAAGAAAAAAGATTCAATGGGCGCCACGCAGGCGCTGTTTCTCAACCGGGAAATCGGCATCCTGGAGTTCAACCGTCGCGTGCTCGCCCAGGCCGAGGACGCTGACACGCCTTTGCTCGAACGTCTGCGTTTTCTTTGCATCGTCAGCAGCAATCTCGACGAATTCTTCGAGATCCGCGTCGCCGAGCTGAAGGAGACGATCCGCGTCAATCTGTCCGCCGCGGGGCCAGACGGCATGAGCCCGCACGAAGTCTTTGCCGCGGTCAACCGCATCGCGCATGAGCTGGTCGAGCGCCAATACCGGCTGCTCAACGAACATATCCTGCCCGAACTGGAAAAGGCCGGCGTGCGCTTCCTGCGCCGCAACGACCTCAACGAGGCGCAGCGCGCCTGGATCCGCCAGTATTTTTTCAACGAAATGATGCCCGTGCTCACCCCCATCGGCCTGGATCCGGCGCATCCGTTTCCGCGCGTGTTCAACAAAAGCCTGAATTTCGCCGTGGAGCTGGAGGGGCGCGATGCCTTCGGCCGCGCTTCGCGCGCGGCAATCGTGCAGGCACCGCGGATTCTGCCGCGCATGATCGCGCTGCCGCGCGAGTTGCGCCAACGCAAGGAGCAGAGCTTCGTCTTCCTCTCCTCCGTGCTGCACGAACACGCGTCCGAGCTGTTTGCGGGCATGAGCGTGCGCGGCTGCTACCAGTTTCGCGTTACCCGCAACAGCGATCTGTTCGTCGACGAAGAGGAAGTGAAGAACTTGCGCACCGCGTTGCAGGGCGAACTGCCGCAGCGCAATCTGGGTGCGGCAGTGAGGCTCGAAATCGCCGATAACTGCACCCAGGCCATGGCCGAGTTCCTGCTGCAACAGACCGAACTCGGCCCCGAGGACCTGTACCGGGTCAACGGACCGGTGAATCTGGTGCGCCTGATGCAGATTCCCGAGCTGGTCAACCGGCCCGATCTGCAGTTCCCGGCGTTTCGTCCCGGCCGCCCCGCGGCATTGGAGAAACGGGCAGACATTTTCGCCGCGGTGCGCAAAGGCGACGTGCTGCTGCACCACCCGTTCCAATCGTTCACGCCGGTGGTCAATTTCATCCAGCAGGCGGCCAAGGACCCGCAGGTAGTCGCGATCAAACAGACGGTCTATCGCATCGGCACCGACTCCGCCATCATGGAAGCGTTGATCGACGCCGCCACCAGCGGCAAGGAGGTGACGGTGGTGGTGGAACTGATGGCGCGCTTCGAGGAGGTGGCCAACATCAACTGGGCCGAGCGCCTGGAGGAGGTCGGCGCGCACGTCGTCTACGGCGTCGTCGCCCACAAGACCCATGCCAAGATGGTGCTGGTGGTGCGGCGCGAGGACGGAAAGCTGCGCCGCTACGTTCACCTGGGCACCGGCAATTACCATCCGCGCACCGCGCGCCTGTACACCGACTTCGGCCTGTTCACCTGCAATCGGGAGATGTGCGCCGACGTCAACGAAGTGTTCAAGCAACTCACCGGCCTGGGTAAGGCGGAAACGCTGCATCACCTGTGGCAGGCGCCCTTCACCTTGCATGCCAACGTCATTGCCTCGATCAAGAACGAGATCCGCCTTGCCAAGGCGGGCAAGCCGGCGCGCATCATCGCCAAGATGAACGCCCTGCTCGAACCGACGGTCATCGAGGCACTCTATGCGGCCTCGCAGGCCGGCGTGCGCGTCGACCTGGTGGTGCGCGGCGTGTGCGCGCTGCGGCCCGGGGTCCCCGGCTTGTCCGAGCGCATCCGGGTGCGCTCGATTGTCGGCCGCTTTCTCGAGCACTCGCGCATTTTCTATTTTCACAACGCCGGCAAGGAGAGCGTCTACCTCTCCAGCGCCGACTGGATGGATCGCAACTTCTTCCGCCGCGTCGAACTCTGCTTTCCGCTGCTCGAGAACAAACTCAAGCAGCGCGTCATCAAGGAAGGGCTCAAGCCCTACCTCAAGGACAACCGCCAGGCCTGGGACATGGATGCGGACGGCCATTACGCGCGCAAGAATCCGCGCGGAACGCTGCCGCGCTCGACGCAACTGACGCTGTTGGGGGAACTCGCCCAGGAGTAGGCCGGCTGCGCTCGGATAATGCGCAAACTTATCCACAGAGCCTGTGGATAAGCGGGTGCGCAGGTTCGCGCCGCGCCCGCAACCTATGAATTCGCAAGGATTTTTCCAAATAGACGCAAAGAATAGGCATCCCGCGCCGCCGCTGTCCCATTTTCATTTGCGAATGGCACGCCGGTTTTTTTTCGGACAGCACCTGCGGCTATTGTTACAATTCCCCGCCGAAAACGAGAGTATTGCGTGAATAGCCAATACCCCTAACAAGCAATAATTCCATTTTCCTGTCGAGGTCGCGATGTTCAGCCGCTTCATGCCGCGTCAAGGTAAATTTTTTGATCTGTTCAACGAGCATGCCGAGCTGATCGTCCAAGGCAGCCGCGAGCTGGCGGCCTTGATGGCGAGCGGTGACGAGCTCGAACGGCGCGCCCACAACGTCGAGTCGATAGAAAAGCGCGGCGACAGGATCACCCGCGGCACGATCGAGCTGCTGCACAAGACCTTCATCACGCCGATCGACCGCGAGGATATCCACCAGTTGATCTCAGAAATGGACAACATCCTCGATTTGATCGAGGACTCGGCGCAGCTCATGTTCCTGTATGACGTGCGCGTCCTGCCGCCGGATGCGAAGAAACTCGCCGACATCTGCGTCGAGTGCTGCGAGAAGGTGAAGAGTGCCGTGGCCCTGCTCTCCAGCATGGACAACGCCGATGCGATCATGGCGATATGCCAGGACATCGACCGGCTCGAGTCCGAGGCAGACCATGTGATGCGCGCGGCCATGGGGCGCCTGTTCCGCGACGAACCCGACGTGCGCGAGCTGATCAAGCTGCGCACGGTATATGAGCACCTGGAGACGGTCACCGACCACTGTGAAGACGTGGCGAATATCATCCAAGGCATTGTGATCGAAAACGCTTGAACGCCGCGAAGCATAGCCGCGAGGTGTGCCGATGAGTTTCAAGATTCTCGTCTTCCTGGTAGTGCTCGCGCTGGCGTTCGACTTTCTCAACGGCTTTCACGACGCCGCCAACTCCATCGCCACCATCGTATCGACGCGCGTGATGCGGCCGCAGTGGGCGGTCGCGTGGGCGGCGTTTTTCAATTTCATCGCCTTCCTGTTTTTCGGCCTGCTGGTCGCCGCTACCGTGGGCAAAGGCATTATCGATCCGGCCGTGGTCGATCACCATGTCGTGTTCGGCGCACTCATCGGCGCGATCACGTGGAACATCATCACTTGGTATTTCGGCATTCCCTCCAGTTCCTCGCATGCCCTGATCGGCGGCCTCGCCGGCGCGGCTGTGGCCAAGGGCGGAGTGGATACCCTGATCGCAAGCGGCTTCATCAAGACCACGGCGGCGATCGTGCTGTCGCCACTGCTTGGCCTCGTTCTGGGCGGGACGCTGATGCTCGCCGTATCCTGGATCTTCTCGGGCACCACGCCGCGCCGCATCGACCGCTGGTTCCGCCGGCTGCAGTTCGTTTCGGCCTCGCTCTACAGCCTTGGGCACGGCGGCAACGATGCGCAGAAAACCATGGGCATCATCTGGATGCTGCTGATCGCCGCCCAGGTCACCGGTCCGAAGGATCCCCTGCCGTTCTGGGTGGTGATGATGTGCCAGACGGCGATGGGGCTGGGCACGCTTTTCGGCGGCTGGCGCATCGTCAAGACCATGGGCCAGAAAATTACCAAACTCAAACCCGTGGGCGGCGCCTGCGCCGAAACCGGCGGCGCCATCACCCTGTTCCTCGCCACCTGGCTGGGCGTGCCGGTGTCGACCACCCACACAATTACCGGCGCCATCGTCGGCGTGGGCTCGGTGAACAAGTTCAACGCGGTGCGCTGGGGCGTGGCTGGCAACATCGTCTGGGCTTGGATATTGACCATTCCCTGCTCCGCTTTCATCGCCGCGGTTGCCTGGTTCTTGGGAACGCAATATCTTTAGCCCGGCCCGCACCGGTCTGCGATTTCTGCGCTTTGCATCCGGAGCAAGTTTGATTTAAAGCAAAAGGCGTAAGATTGCTTGAGAGCATCATTGCCGGCGCCGGCGCGGCGAAGTACCGCGTACATTCAAGGAGAATTCAGATGAGCAGAGAAGTCGTGGTAGTGAGCGGTGTGCGCACCGCAATCGGTGATTACGGCAGCGCGCTGAAGGACATCGCCCCGACCGAACTCGCGGCCAAAGTCGCGCGCGAAGCGGTAGCGCGGGCCAAGATCGATCCCAATGAAGTCGGCCACGTGGTATTCGGCCACGTTATCCATACCGAGCCGAAAGACATGTACCTGTCGCGCGTGGCGATGATCAATGCGGGCCTGGCCCACCACACGCCGGCGATGACACTGAACCGCCTGTGCGGTAGCGGCATGCAGGCCATAATCAGCGCGACCCAGATCATCCTGCTCGGCGATGCCGACGTCGCGCTTGCTGGCGGCGCGGAATCGATGAGCCGCGGCGGCTACCTGATGCCGACGCTGCGCTGGGGCCAGCGCATGGGCGACGGCGGCACGGTCGACATGATGGTGGGCGCGCTCACCGACCCTTTCGACACGGTGCACATGGGCATCACCGCGGAGAACATCGCCGCGAAATGGGGCATTTCGCGCGCGCAGCAGGATGAGTTTGCGGTCGAAAGCCACCGTCGCGCCATCAGCGCCATCCAGAAGGGCCATTTCAAGGAACAGATCCTTCCGATCGAGCTGAAGACGCGCAAGGGCGTGACCTTGTTCGACACCGACGAGCATCCCCGCGCCGATGCGAGCATGGAGGGCATGGCGAAACTGCGGACGGCATTCAAGAAGGACGGCACGGTTACCGCGGGCAACGCCTCGGGCATCAACGACGGCGCGGCGGCGGTGGTATTGATGGAAGCCGGAGTCGCGGCGAAAAAAGGCCTGAAGCCGATGGCGCGCCTGCTCGCCTACGGGCATGCCGGCGTCGATCCCAAGTACATGGGCATCGGCCCCGTGCTTGCAGTACAGACGGCGCTCGCGCGCGCCGGTCTCAAAGTGAGCGACATGGACGTGGTCGAATCGAACGAGGCGTTCGCGGCGCAGGCCTGCGCCGTGGCCAAGGACCTGCAATTCGACGCGGCGAAGACCAACCCCAACGGCGGCGCCATCGCCCTGGGCCATCCCATCGGCGCCACCGGCTGCCTGCTCACGGTCAAGGCGCTGTATGAACTGCGGCGCAGTGGCGGCCGCTACGCCCTCGTGACCATGTGCATTGGAGGCGGACAGGGTATCGCCGCCGTGTTCGAGCGGATGTAACGCCGCCGCTTGAACACGTTTGACTGCCTCTCCTGCGGCGCCTGCTGCGCCTACTCGGACGCCTGGCCGGCGTTCATCGGCGATGGCGATGGCGAAGGCATTCCGGATGAACTGATCGATTTCGACCACGGGCGCATGCGCTGCCACGGCAATCGCTGTTCGGCGCTGGCGGGCGAGATCGGAAATCGAGCGCAATGCAGAGTCTATAAGAACAGACCCCTGGTGTGCCGCGAGTTTCAGCCGGCGTCGGAGGACTGCATCATGGTTCGACGCAGATTCGATCTGCCCGCGACATAACGGCGGCCTCTCAGCACTTTGACGCCTTGCAACCGCACTAAACTTTTTCCTGCCGATAGCGTGAAGCGAGGCATGACCATCCGGGAACTTCCGCGCCGCGAGGCGCAGGCCCTGAACGGCGCCCGAAATAGGGCGCCGTTCAGGGCCTATCAGTTCTTGGCGGATTTCTTCGTGCCACCCCAAGCATTGAGGGCGCGCAACAGCGGCCGCTTCTTAGTCTGATGCGCCTGCATGCGGTGCAGGATATCGTCCAGGGTTCGCATGGCTTCGATAATGTGCGGCCCCTTGTTCAGCATGACGCATTCGGCCCGTTCCCCCATGGCCGCATCGGTAATTTCCGCGCGCGATGGCAATCCGGTCTTGGCTAGCGTCTCCAACACCTGGGTCGCCCAGATCACCGGCATATGCGCGGCCTCGGCCGCCCATAGAATCTCCTCCTGGACCTCCGCCAATCGTTCGTAGCCGCACTCCACGGCAAGATCGCCGCGGGCGATCATGACCCCGGCCGCCTTGCCGGCCATGGCCGAAAACAGCAGTTCCGGGAGATTTTCAAAGCTGCGGCGGGTTTCGATCTTGAGCACAATGCCTAGATCGGCGGCGCCGAGTTCGATCAGGCGGGCGCGCAAAGTCTCCACATCCCTGGCCCCTTGTACAAATGACAAGCCCACCAGATCCGCCAGTTTGGCGACGATCTTCAGGTCCTCGATGTCCTTCGCGCTCAAGGCCGGCAGGTCGAGCTGGCTATCCGGCAGGTTGATGCCTTTGTCGCCGGCCAATTTTTCTCCGACATCCCGGGCCTGGGTGATTTCGATCTCCAGCCTATCCTTGCCAATGTGGCGGATCACGCCGCCGATGCGGCCATCGTCAAACCAGATTCTCTCCCCAACGCAAACCTGCTCAAATACTTCCGGTAAGGTGCAAGCCAGCGCGGGCGCCGGGCGTTGCCTTTTTCCCTTTTCCATGTGTGCCGGTTGACCGATGCCGCTGCGGGTCAGGTGCAGGGTGCTGCCGCGCTCCAGACGCAGCACCCCCTCCCTACGCGGCAACTCGGCCAAGAGATTGGTCCGCGTTCCGATTACCTTGCGCCGCAGCTTGAGCCGCGTTTCGGGCACCAAGTAGACGGTTTGAGCGCACTCGGCCAGCACACCACTCTCGTCCCGACGAACAACCCGCAGGCTGCGCTCGGCGCCACGGGCGTCGGTAAGATCGATGTGGTCGCCCGCCTTCATCTGACCCAGCCACTCCGTACTCACCCCAACATGCACGGGCGCGCCGACTATCGGCGCTGTCGCTACCGCCGTCCGCAGGCCGACGCGGGCGGGAGCAATAATGCGACCGAGATCATCCCGCTGCGGCCGCAGCTTGAGCACGGCAGGTCCGGGGGCAATGGGGCCAGTGCGCAACTTGGGCCCTCCAAGATCCATGAGTATTCTTACAGGCCGACCTGCCGCTTTGGCTGCACGGCGAACATGGGCCACCATTGCTTTCCACTCGTCAGCCCCGTCGTGGGCGCAATTGACGCGGGCTATATCCATGCCGGATAGAACCAATCCCCGGACCAGTCCGAAATCGCCGGCGGCTTCCGACGGCAGGGTTACCATGATGCGGACCGTCCTCCCCGGGGGCGGCGCCCCAAGCAGATCGGCCGTATGCCGTTCAAGCAGCTTTCGGCTGCTCTGGATTCCGGCCGGTTCGTCCCTGGAGTGGGCTCGCCAGGGCTGCCCGGTCAAACGGTGCAGAATGCCGAGGACCTTGTCCAGATTGGCCAGAACATGGGATTCGGCGCGTCCAAGGGACGATACACCGATCCGGGCGAGCTGTTCTTGCAACGGGCGCCGGTCGCTCCGGCGGAGAGCCAGATAGTGGGCGAGATTGCGCGCGCTTGCCCTATAGCCGGGGTCGACACTCCGAAGCCAGGGCGCCAAGGTCACCTCGTTTTTCAGCATACTCGCGCGCAGGGACCACAACTGGTCGATGAGTGCTTTGCACGCCCCTTCGTCCCATGGATCGACGATCTGCAGCTGTCTATTCTTTCGCATCGCGTTCCCCGCGGGCTGGGGGTTCCTCATCCGGCCACCCTTGTGAAAGTCAGGTCAGACAGCGAACTTCCCGGCCTCGATCATGGCATCGATTTCCCACTCGGCCTGCGGCCGATCGTCATGGGACGAGGCGCCCTGGAAACCCCGCCCCTCCGCAATGCGTTCCGGCGACGCGCCGAACGCAACCGTGCACGACTGCCGAAGATTCAGAGTTAGCTGCGCCGCAGCGACGGCAAAACTTCTGCGCCCCGGCTAGAACTCCAGGCTTTCCTGGATCGCGGCAATGCCCGCCTTGGCGCAGGCCTCGTCCGCCTCCCCGCCCGGGGCGCCGGACACGCCGATCGCGCCGAGCATCTGGCCGCCGCCTTCGATGATCACGCCCCCGCCCAGGACCACGACATGGGGCAGGTGCCGCACTCCGCTCTGCGCCTTGCCCGGCTGAGTCAAATCGACCAGCGCGCCGGTGTTGCTGCGAAAACTCGCCGCGGTCCAAGCTTTGCCGCCCGCGGTGCGCGGGGTATGCGGTCCGGCGTAGCGATCGCGCAGGACCACCTGCACTACGCCGCTGCGATCGACCACCGCCACGGCGGCCTGCCAGCCGCTGTCGCGGCATTTCTTTAGCGCCGCCCGCGCCGCCTTGAGCGCGGTCTCGAGCGTCAGATTGCGCGTGGCATAGGTAGCTGCGTCCTGGGCCAGAACCTGGCCAGGGAAAACCAGCAGCGCCGCGCACAACAGCATGCCTGCTGCTGCTCTCATCTCGTTCTCCTCATGCTATGCTCGCCCTGCGATTCAAAGTTGCGGCGGCGCGCCCAGCGCCATCCGCTGCCAATATAACGCGGTGCCAGCATTCGTATCTTGAGTTTTGTCAATCCGTGCCGATTCGTTCCCGCCGCCTCGTAATCCTGAGCCTGCTGCTAGTGTTGGCGCCGATTCCCGCGTTCGCGGCCCGCCCGTTCAACACCGACGACGCGCGCATCGTCGATGCCGGCGGCTGCCAGATAGAGACCTTCGTCAAACAACAAGGAAAACTCGGCGAGCGCGAGGCCTGGCTCCTGCCCGGTTGCAATCCCGGCGGAAATCTCGAGCTCACCTTCGGCGGGCTGAATATCAGGAACGATGCCGAAGGGCGCGCGAGCACTCTCGTCGCGCAGGGTAAGACCCTGCTCAAGCCGCTGCAAACCAATGGCTATGGCCTGGCGACGACCCTGGGTGCGGCCAGGCAGCGCCCGTTCGCCGCCGACCCGGCGTCGCATTGGAGCCCATTCGTCAATCTGATCTCCAGCATTTCGCTGCAAAACGATACGACCGTCATCCACGTCAATGCGGGTGCGCAGGACGATCGCAACACGGGGGTGATACGCTCGACCTGGGGCCTGGGAGCGGAGATCCTGGTCGCGCCGCGCCTGCAAGCGATCGTCGAGAGCTACGGCCAAAAAGGCGAAAAGCCGAGCCAGCAGACCGGCCTACGCTACTGGATCGTGCCCGAGCGCGTGCAGGTCGACGGCACGCTGGGCTCGCAACGCAGCGGCCAGCCGGCACGCAACTGGATCTCCTTGGGGCTCCGACTCCTGTTCTGAGCCGGCGCCTACTATAGATTGCGCTCCATCCGCTCGACGATGGTCTTGAGGATTTTGACGCGCGCGAAATATTTGTCTTCGGCCTCGACCACGGTCCACGGCGCGATTTCGGTGCTGGTGCGGTCTATCATGTCGCACACCGCCTGCTCGTATTCGTTCCATTTCTTGCGGTTGCGCCAGTCCTCCTCGGTGATCTTGAAGCGCTTGAAGCTGGTCTTCTGGCGCAAGGTAAAGCGCTTCAACTGTTCTTCCGCGGTGATCTGCAGCCAGAACTTGCACACGATCGCGCCGCCGCGCACCAGTTGCTCCTCGAAATCGTTGATCTCGCTGTAGGCGCGCATCCAGTCGGCGACGCCACAGAAGCCTTCGACGCGCTCCACCAGCACGCGCCCATACCAGGACCGGTCGAAAATGGTGATGCGCCCGCGCCGCGGCGCATGACGCCAGAAACGCCACAGATAGGGCTGCGCGCGCTCCTCCTCGGTCGGCGCCGCCACCGGCACCACCTGGAAATGGCGGGCATCGACTGCGCCGGTGATGCGCCGGATCGCCCCGCCCTTGCCCGCCGCGTCCGAACCCTCGAACAGCAGGATCAGCGAGTGCTTCTTGAAGTACTTCCGGTCGCGCGACAGCAGGTTCAGCCGTCCCTGCCATTTCTCCAGTTGGGTGTCGTATTTCTCCTTGGCGATCTTCTGCGTCATGTCGAGGTTGCGCAGCAGCCCGAGGTTGTCCATTTCCGGCAACGGCGGCACCTGCACCCGGCGTTCCTTGTAATTGCTTTTCTCCAGCCGCTTTTTCATCGCATCGAGCAGCAGCTTGCCGGCGGTAAGGCTGCGATAGCGCGGATCCGCGCCTTCGATCACCGTCCAGGGGGCGTTGGCATTGCTGGTTTCACGCAGCGCGCGCTCGGAGACCTCGCGGAACGCGTCGTACCTCTTGAAGTTATCCCAATCCATTTTGGTGACCCGCCAGCGGGTGAGCGGGTCCTTCTCCAGCTCCTGCATGCGCTTTTTCTGCTGTTTCTTGGAAAGGTGGAACCAGAACTTCAGCAGCAGCACGCCCTCGTCGCAAAGCATTTTCTCGAAACGCACGATGTCCTCGAGGCTGGCGTTCAGTCCGGCATCGTCGGACTGCCCCAGCACCCGGCTCACGATCGGGGCGGTGTACCAGGAACCGAACATGATGCCGATCTTGCCCTTGGGCGGCAGTTCGCGCCAGAAGCGCCACATCCGCGGCCGCTCGGCTTCTTCGTCCGAGGGGTCGCCGAAGGCGCGCGTCTGGATGTGGCGCGGGTCCATCCATTCGTTGAGCAAGTTGACGGTTTCGCCTTTGCCGGCTCCGTCCACCCCGCCGATCAGGATCAGCACCGGGAATTTTCGCGCCTGCGCCAGATCGAATTGCGCGTTAAGCAAGGCCTCGCGCAACTTGGGCTCCTGCCTGGCATAGACTTGCTTCGTCACTTTGTGGCCTAACTCAGCGGATTCAAACATGACTACCCCCTTTCGGAATTTCCATGCGGTGATTTCCAGAACGGCTTCTGTCTCTGCCAATGATCCCATGCGCGCCCAAGCGCGTCGAGTTGTAGGTGCGTACTGGCCGCGCTCCAGCCTTGGATCATGCCACTGACGCGCGCATCGGGTGCGGGGGCGCGCGCCCGCGCCGCCACCTCCGGCAGCAGGCGCAGCAAGGTCGCCGCGTCGTTCAGGCGTCCAAGCACTTCCTGTATCCCGGCGAGCGACTGAACGTAAGGCCGCACGCGACGTTGCGGGAACAGGGTCGCAAAGAATTCCGCCGCATAGCGCAGTTTCTTGGCCGCGATACGTAGGCGATGGCGCCCGGCGGCATCGAGTTCGTGCAGACGTTGCCCCCGCTTTTGCAAAGTGGCTTCGCGCTGCTGCAACAGGCTTGCGGCAAAGCCCGCGAGCGGCAGGGAAAACGCCGCATGCTCCGGCATCGATACGCCCTCGGTGAGCAGCCGTCCGAGTTCCAGCCACAGGCGCTGCCACGCGGGCGAGGCGACAATGCCCTGCGCGGCGCGCAGGTGTATGCGTCCCAACCGGGCGCAGCGCCGTTCGAACGCGATCACCGCAGATTCGTCTGCGCGCTGCTCGCGCAGCGCGCGCAGCGTCTCGTGCACGAACACATCCCAGTCGCGCGCCTTCCCCAGTGCGGCGCCCTGCTCCTTGAGCTGGACCATGACCGGCGCGAACGCGGCCTGCGGAATTACGTTCTTGAACAAGCTAAAGCAGGCGCGCAAGCGCCGCAAGGCGACACGCACTTGGTGCAGGTATTCCGGATCCTTGCCTGCGAGAAAACCGGTCTCGTTCGCCTGCACCTGCGCCATGCAACTGTGCATGATGGTGGTGAAAGCCGTCGCCACGCTGCCGCGCTCGTCCAGTTCGAGTTGCGCCGCCTTGACCGGACACGCCGGCTCCTTGCGCGCGAGCGCGTAGCCGCGCTCGGCCTTGCTCGCCTGGCCGAGGCGCAGCGGCAGTCGCTCGAGCAATTCCAGCGCAAGCTCGTACAGGCGCGCGGGGCTGCCGGCGAGCAGCTCTATTTCGGCTTCGCTGATCGGGCTCGCACACCGGCCGCTGCGGATGTTCCCGCTGTCCAGGCAGAGCTCGGCCAGGCTGCCGTCGGCGAAACCAAGGCGCAGGCGGGTGCGCGCGAACTCGGTCGCAAAAACCGGCGCGAGCTTCGCCCGCAGACTCGGGGCGCGAAACAGCTTCCCCTCCGGCGTCGCGGCGAGCAGGCCGAAATCCAGCGCCTCGCCCGCCAGAGGCCATTCCCACTCTTCGCGCACATGCAGCCCGGCCGCTGCCTTGCCTTCGGTCTTCAGCGTCTGCAGCCAGCGCCCGCCGTCGGAGCGCAGGCGCAGCGCAAGGCCTGCGCGCAGCAAAGCCCGCTCGGGCGTGTCGTAATAGATGCTGCGGACGCCGCGGGTCGATGCGCGCCCCTGCTGCAGCGCCTTGATCCGCGGATCACGGCGCAGCCGGCGCAAATCCTGCGGCGCGAGCAACAGCTTGAGTTCGGTTTCCACTATCTTCTGCTCGCGGTGAGCACGCCCTGCACTTCCCTCACCAGAGCGAGGGTTCGCTGCAACTGCTCCAGATCGGAGACTTCGACGGTGAAAGACATGTAGGCCCTATGCTGCTTCGATTGCGTGTAGACCCCGGTGACGTTGATTTTCTCTCGCGCGAGCACCTCCGAAATATCGCGCAGCAGCCCCTGGCGGTCCTGCGCCTGCACCACGATGTCGACCGAAAACACGCCATCGTTCCGCTGACCCCAGGCGGCTTCGATCATGCGTTCGGGTTGAAGCTCGGCCAGGCGTTGCAAGTCGCGGCAGTTGCGGCGGTGAATCGACACCCCGCGGCCACGGGTGACGAAACCAGCGATGACATCGGGTGGCGCAGGCCTGCAACACTTGGCCAATTGCGTCAGCAGCTTGTCCATGCCGACGATGAGAATACCGCTGCCTGTCGCATCGGCTCGGATCTTGCCCGGCAACAGGGATTCCGGCTCCGCCCCGGCCGGCATCGCGCCGCGCAGAACGGTCTGAAGCTGCTTCGCCCCGATTTCCTCGCGTCCGGCGGCGGCGAACAATTCCTCGCTCCTGGCGTAGCCGAGCTGCTGCGCCAAGTGGTCGAGATTGGCGCCGGTCATGCCTACACGCTGCAGTTCGCGCTCGACCATGGCGCGCCCCTGGGCGACGGTCTCGGCCAGCGACTGCGCGTTGAACCACTGCCTAACCTTGCTGCGCGCGCGCGAACTGTGGATGTACCCCAGTGCCGGATTCATCCAGTCGCGGCTCGGTCCGCCGGTCTTGGCGGCGACGATTTCCACCCGCTGGCCATTGGCGAGCCTGTAATTGAGCGGCACCATCACGCCGTCGACCTTGGCGCCGCGGCAGTGGTGGCCGAGATCGGTGTGCAGACGATAGGCGAAATCCACCGGTGTCGATCCCTGCGGTAAATCCAGTACCCGCCCCTGCGGCGTGAGCACGTAGACCGTGTCGTCCGGCGCCGTCTGCTTGAACCGCTCGGCCCGGTTGACGGATTCGACTACGTCGTCGCGCCAGGCGAGCACCTGCCGCAGCCAGGCGATTTTCTCGTCGAAGGGGTCCGGCCTGGAGACGGAGGCCGCTCGCCCCGTCCCTGCCTCCTTGTAGCGCCAGTGCGCGGCCATCCCCAGTTCGGCGTGGCGATGCATGTCGTGAGTGCGGATCTGCACTTCCAGCGCCCGTCCGTCGGCGCCGACCACCGCGGTATGTAGCGAGCGGTAGTCGTTGCTTTTCGGGCGCGAGATGTAATCGTCGAACTCTTTCGGAATCGGCGTCCACAGGTTATGCACTATGCCGAGCGCGGTGTAGCAGTCCTTCACCGAGTCCACCAGCACGCGCAGCGCGCGCACATCGTAGAGCTCGGAGAAGTCCAGCGACTTGCCGCGCATTTTGTTATAGATGCTGTAGATGTGTTTGGGCCGGCCCTGCACTTCGGCGCGTAGGCCCGCCGCCCGGAGTTCGGCGTCGAGGCCGGCCACCGCGCCAGCGATGAAATTCTCGCGTTCGTCGCGTTTCTCGTCCAGCATGGACGCGATTTTTTTGTACACCTCGGGCTCGAGATAGCGAAACGCGTAGTCTTCCAACTCCCACTTGAGTTGCCAGATGCCCAGCCGGCTGGCGAGCGGGGCAAAAATGTCCAGCGTCTCCTGCGCATAGGGGCGGCGCAGCGCGTCGGGCGAGCGCGCCAGGAAGCGCAGCGTCTGAGTGCGGCTCGCCAGCCGCACCAGCACCACGCGGATGTCCTCGACCATGGCGAGGAGCATCTTGCGCAGCACCTCGGCCTGCGAACTGCGCGCCGCGCCGGCTTCCTGTCCCGGCAGTCCGCGGGTGAGCATGCGCAACTGGTTCAGCTTGGCGATGCCCGCCACCAGCGCCGCTACGGCCGGGCCGAAGGCGGAGACGAGCTTGTCCTGACTGTCGGCCAGATACTGCGGCAGCGCGAACAGGATGCCGGCGATGCGCGTCTCGGCGTCCAGCCGCAGCGCGGCGAGGGAGGAGGCTAGGCCCAGCGCATGTTCCAGCGCCGGCTCGCCCGTGCCGAGCAGCTTGTCCGCGTACACCGACACGGCGAACTCGTAGGCACGGCGCAGCCGGGCGGCATCGGCTTCGGGCAAGCCGGTGGCGATCGGAACCAGCGCCGGCTCGGCCAAATCGACTTGTGCGCTGTGCACGGCGGTGCCCATGGCTGAATTATACTCGCCACGGTAGGGTGATCCGCCGTGAGCAAACGCAAATCGACGATAATCTCCTCATGTTGGGATTTTTCAAAACTTGGCGCAGAAAACGCGTGCTGCGAAACGAAAGGCTGGACCAGTCACTGTGGCAGCGGGTAACCGGCAGCCTGCCTTTCCTGCGCGGCCTGACGGCTGCGGAAGAGCAGCGTTTGAAGGAATGCGCCGCGCTGTTCCTGGACGAGAAGGAAATGCACGGCGCGCGCGGCTTTGTCCTGACCGATGCGGTGCGCCTTTCGATCGCGGTGCAGGCCTGCCTGCCCATCCTCAATCTTGGCCTGGACGCCTACCAGGGCTGGGTGGGCATCGTGATCTATCCGGGCGAATTCAAGGTGCGGCGCGAGGAAACGGACGCGAGCGGCGTGGTGCACGAATACGACGATGAACTCTCGGGCGAAGCCTGGCCCGGCGGGCCGGTGATCCTTTCCTGGCAAGACGTCAAGCTGGGCGCGGCTGGCTACAACGTGGTGATCCACGAATTCGCGCACAAGCTGCATATGAGCGGCGGCGATATGGACGAATTTCCGCTGCCGCACGCGGATATGGATCGCGAGCGCTGGCTGGCGGTGTGGGATTCGGCCTACGACGATTTTTGCGACAACGTCGACCGCGGTATGAACACCGTGATCGATCCTTATGCAAGCGAGCAGCCGGCGGAGTTCTTCGCCGTGCTCACCGAAGCTTTTTTCACCGCGCCGCGGACAGTGCGTTCGCTTTATCCGGAACTCTATGGCCAGTTGGCCCTGTTCTACCGGCAGGATCCGGCTGCGCGGGTTCAGGCGTAGTTATGAAGCGGAAGATTTGCGCGCTGCGCGCGCCAACCGTGTTTCCCGCGCGGACGAAAAACGTATCCGCACGGAAAACACGGTTATGAATAAAACCAAAATCGGTTTGGGGTGGCTTTTGTCCAAGATCGTCGATTGCGCGCGGATGTGCTTTTCATCCGTGCGCTATCGACGATCCGCGCGGACGGCTTCTCGTCCGCGCGACATCTCAACCCCGCAACGACGGGGCGCGAATAATGTCGCCGTGTATAGTCATGAAAGACACTATCAGTCCGCCAGCAGAAAATCGCGCACGATCGCGATCTGGTCCGCATGTATCAGCGTCGGCGCATGGCCGACCCCGGAAATCTCCACGGTCTTCGGGCGCGGGCCGCGGCCGGCCATTTCCGCAAGGGTCTCGCGCGTGAGCAGGTCGGACAGGGCGCCGCGGATCACCAGCGTCGGGCAGCGAATGGCATCGTAAGAGGGCCACAATTGGATGTCCTTGCCGGACTTGGCTGCGTTGAAAGGCACGGCGATGGCCGGGTCGTAGTGCATGTGGAAACTGCCATCGGGCTGCCTGCGCGTGACGTGCTCGGTGAGCGTGGACCATTGCGCATCGCTGTGCGCCCCGAACGTCGCGGCGATCGTGCGTATGTATTGCACTGCCGCGGCGAAATCCGGAAACTGCGGCGCGACACCCAGATACTCGCCGATGCGCGCGAGCGAGGTCGCCGTAAGAACGGGTCCCACATCATTCAGCACCAGCTTTTGCAGCGGCGTCTCCGGCAGGCTCGCGAGCGTCATGCCGATCAAGCCGCCCATCGATGTGCCCACCCAGTGCACGCTGTCGGCATCCACGCGCGCGAGCAGCGTCACCATGTCGGCGACATAGGTCTGCACCTGGTATTCCATGGGATTTTTCAACCAGCCGCTCAGGCCTCGGCCGGGCACGTCGGGACAGACCACGCGGTAATGGCTGGACATGACCCGCGCCAGGGAATCGAAATCGCGGCCGCAGCGCGACAGACCGTGCACGCACACCAGCAACCTGCGGTTCGCCGGATCGCCCCATTCCGTGTAAGCGAGCTGATGCAGGCCACTTGGGGTGATGCACTGCACCTGGCGCTGCCTGAATTCCGCGTTCATTCATCGCTCCCTGAATCGCTCGCCGCGCCCCACGGTGGCCGGGCTGACAGCTCGCTTGCGCCAAAAGTATAGCAGGCCGGACACGCGCCGATCACCGGCGCGAATGCGCCGCCTTGGCGCCGGGAAAGATAGATACGCCGCGCGGACCAAGCGTTTCATTCCGCATACCAGTAACGCCTTCTCAGCCCGCGATAAGGCTGCACGCTGATTCCCTCGCCCTCAAGCCGCACCAGCACCGCGCCGGCGCTGTCGGTGCGCAGCATTTGCGCGCCGACCGCGCGATAACGCGCAACGACCGCTTCCTTCGGGTGGCCGAGGCGGTTGCGGTAGCCGACCGGGAAAACGGCCCAGCGTGGCTGCACCGCGGCGATGAATTCATCCGTGGACGAAGTGCGGCTGCCATGGTGCGGCACCACCAGCACGTCCGCGCGCAGCTCGCCCGGCGCACGCTCGAGCAACTCCTCCTCCGAGCGCGCCTCGATGTCGCCGGTAAGGAGCACCGTACCGCGTGCGGCGGAGATTTTCAGCACGCAACTGCGGTCGTTGGATTTAAGCCTGTCTACGGCATAGCTGCCGGCGGTCGGATGCAGCAGGTCGAAACGCACCCCATCCCAGTCCCATCCCTGCCCTGCCGCGCACGGCAGCCTGTATGCGGGTGCAACGAGCAGTGCCGCATGGCTTGCGGACAACGAGGAGTAAAGAACCCCGACCGGCAAGCTCGAGAGCACCGCGACGGCGCCGCCCGCATGATCGTTGTCGTCATGCGTAAGGACCATCGCGTCCAGCCCTGCGATACCTGAGGCGCGCAGATAGGGCAGGATGACGCGGGTGCCGCTGTCGGCATCCGGACCGTAGGCGGGACCGGTATCGTAGAGCAGGGCATGCCGCTCGGTCTGCACAAATACCGCCAGCCCCTGGCCCACGTCGAGCACGCTGATCCACGCGCCGCCGGGCGCGGGCGCCGGCGGCGCCACGGCAAACATCGGCAGCATCAGCGGCAGCCCCAGCCAGCGCGCCGGCACCCCCCGCGGCAGCAGCATCCAGGCGGTCCCGAGAAGCGCCAGCGCCACGGTCCAGGCAGCGGGCGCATGCTGCTGCCACACCGCCAGCGGCAGTCCGGCGCACCATTCAAGCAGCCACATCTGCACTGCCATCGCCGCATGGGCGAGTTCCAGGATGAAATCCCAAGGCAGCACGCTGCCGGCGAGCGCCAGAGGCGTCACCACCAGGCTCACCAGCGGTATCGCCACCGCATTGGCGAGCGGCGACACCAAGGACATCTGCTGAAACCAAACGAGCAGCAGCGGCGCCAATGCCAGCGTGATCGCCCACTGGACGCATCCCCATTGGACGAGCCTCTGGCGAAGCGCAAGGCCATGGCCAGGCGCAAGCTCCTGCCTTGCCCGCAGCCGGCCCGTCACCACGTAAAGAATGACCGCGACAGCGCCGAAAGAAAGCCAGAAGCCCGGCGCGAGCACCGCCCAGGGATCGAGCAGCAGCACCAGCGCGAGCGCCAGACACAGCACGCGCGATACCGAACTCATGCGGTTCGCCCATAGCGCCAGGGCCACCACACCCACCATGTAAAGCGTGCGCTGCGCCGGCACGGCGAAACCGGCGATCAGGCAATAGGCGAACGCGGCGAAGAACATGGCCAGTGCCGAAGCCTTGCGCGCCGGCAGCGCCAGCATCAGCGCGGATGAGCGCCGCCACAACCAGTGGACGAGCAGCGCGAACAGGCTGGCCACCATGGTGACATGCAGACCGGAAATGGACATCAGGTGCGATACGCCGGTACGCGCGAACAACTGCCATTGCTTCGCATCGATGGCGTTTTGGTCGCCGATCGCGAGCGCGATCAGGATGCCGGCGTAGGGATAGCCGGACAGCGTATCCCAGTGGCGCTCGCGCAGGATTTCGCGCGCACGCTCGATAAGGTATGCCGGCCGCGGCACCAGGTCGTCCAGGCGCGCCGTGCCTCCGGGACGGACATAGCCCGTTGCACCGATGGCGCGTTGCATCAGCCAGGATTCGTAATCGAAGCCGTGCGGATTGGCATTGCCGTGCGGACGCCGCAGGCGCACGCTGAAGCGCCAGCGCTCTCCGGCGCGGATGAACGCGACGTCCTGAAACTCTTCGCGGGTGCCGCCTTCGTACCATGACAGCGCAATGCGCCGCGGCAACCGGGCCTCGGCCGGTTCGACTTGTTCGACCTCGAAATCGAAGCGTACGCCGCGCTCGAAAGGCTGCGGCAACCCCGCCACCACGCCGGTCACGCTGAGATCCGGGCCTTCCCACTGTGGCGCTAGGCGATCGGCCAGGCGCCACTGCGCCCAGGCCGCGGCATAGAAATATCCCGCCGCGGCAAACATGGCGTTCGCCAGCAGCATGGCGGCGAGCTTCGCGCCGCGGCCATCGGCTGCGCGCAGGCTCAAGCGCCACCACAAAACCAGGATCGGCGCCAGCAGCAAAGCCCACGCAAGCGGCGGCAGTTGCGGCTGTTGCTGCAACAGGCAGACGCCCAGGGCAAAACCGATGATATTGAATCTCATCGAAGCTTAACGAACGAGCATGGTTGCGGTTGAATTGCCTTACAATTGCAGCATGGAAACAGTGATTTCGACTGCCGCTCCGATGCCACGCAAGTTCTTCAGGAAATATCTGCCCAGCCACGAGAGCGTGCGCGATAACAGGCATATCGCGCGCTTCGGCGGTTTTCTGCGCCACCCCAACTTATGGCATCTGAACCGCCACTCGGTGGCGGGCGGCGTGGCGGTCGGAATGTTCTCCGGCCTGGTCCCCGGCCCGTTCCAGATGCTGGCCGCGGCGCTGCTCGCCGTGCCGTTGCGAGTCAACCTGCCGGTGGCGCTTGTCACCACCCTGTACACCAATCCCGTCACCATCGGCCCGCTGTACCTGCTCGCCTACCTGATCGGCCGATTGATCATGGGCGGTGAAGGCGTGCCGCTCAGCCCGCCGCCCGAAATGGAGTGGTCGCGCTTGGGTGCGTCGCTCGAGGCTTTTCTGGGCTGGGTCCTGTCCATGGGCGCGCCGCTCGCCGTCGGCCTGCTGGCCCTGGCGCTGATCCTTGCCGCTCTCGGTTACGCTTGCGTGCAGATCGGCTGGCGCGCCTATGTGATCCGCGCGTGGCGTCAACGTCGCCATTTACGAAACAAACATGCCCGCTGATACCATCGCGCAGCGCGCTTACCAGCGCTTCGCCGCCCCGGCGCTGGCCCTGGTCGGTGTCCACGTCATCGGCATGGTCGGCTACAAGATCATCGGCGGCGCGCAGGTATCGTGGTTGGACTGCCTGTACATGACCTTCATCACCGTCGCCACCATCGGTTTTGGCGAGATCGTCGATCTCGCGCATTCCCCGGGCGGACGCGTGTTTACCATGTTCATCGCCCTGATCGGCATCGGCGTGACAACCTACTTGATTTCCATACTGACCGCCTTCATCCTCGAAGGCGACATGAACCAGGCACTACGGAGGCGAAGAATGCAAAAAAGCATCGCGGCACTGCGGCGGCATTACCTCATCTGCGGCATCGGCCGCGTTGGCACCAACGTCGCGCACGAGCTAGAAGTCACCGGCCGTCCCTACGTGGTGATCGAAAGCGACAGGGAGGCGATGGAGCGTTATCTTGAAAGATACCCCGACGCATTGTGGACGCACGCCGATTCCAGCGAGGACAGCGCGCTGACCGAGGCCGGCATCGAGCACTGTGCCGGCGTGTTCGCGGTCACCGGGGACGACAGCAAGAACCTGGTGATCACGCTCTCGGCCAAGCTGCTCAATCCGCAGGCGCGCGTGGTGGCGCGCTGCCACGAGGTCAACTATATCGACAAGATACGCAAGGTCGGCGCCGACGCCATCGTTTCTCCCGATTTCACCGGCGGCATGCGCATCGTGTCCTCGATGGTGCGGCCGCAAGTGGTGAGCTTCCTCGACGAGATGCTGCGCGCGGACAACGCGTTGCGGGTGGAGGAAGTGCATATCCCCGAGGGCTTTGGCGCAGGCACCATCGGAGGGCTCAAATTGAACCGGCGCGCCTACATCCTGCTGGCGGTGCGCGCCCTGGACCAGTGGGAATTCAACCCCGCGGACAACTATTTCATCGGGCCGGGCAATACCCTGGTAGTGATGACGACGCCAGAAGGGCGCAAGTCGCTCGAACGCAGCTTGGGGGCGACCGCAGCGTAGGAATGCCATACTTGCAACTGCTCAGTCCGGATTCAGGACGCCATCCTGCAACCGCAACACGCGCTGGGTGCGCGCGGCGATGCCCGGGTCGTGGGTAACGATGACGAAGCTGGTGCCGCGGCTTCGATTGAGATCCAGCATCATCGCGAACACCTGGGCCGCGGTATGGCGATCGAGGTTGCCGGTGGGCTCGTCGGCAAGCACACAGGCGGGCCGGGTCACCAGCGCCCGCGCCAGCGCCGCGCGCTGGCGCTCGCCGCCGGAGAGTTCGGCCGGCGTATGTGAAAGACGGCTGCCCAGCCCGACTTCCTCTAGAATGGCCGCAGCGCGGCTCTGCGCCTCGCTCGCGGGCATGCGTCGTATCAACAGCGGCATGGCCACGTTCTCCAGGGCGGTGAATTCCATCAGCAGATGATGGAACTGGTAGACGAAGCCGAGCGATTCGTTGCGCAGGCGGCCGCGCGCCGTCTCGGAGAGGCTTTGCATGGGACGGCCGAGGATGGTGACCTCGCCCGACGTCGCGCTGTCCAGCCCCCCCAGCAAATGCAGCAAGGTACTTTTTCCAGAACCCGAAGCGCCGACGATGGAAACTAGTTCCCCGGCGCGCACTTCCAGGTCCACGCCGAGCAATACCCTCACCTCGACCGCGCCCTGCCGGTAGATCTTGGCGAGCCTGGCGCAGCCGAGAACGAGGTCACTCATAGCGCAAGGCCTCGGCGGGATTGACGCGCGATGCGCGCCAGCTCGGATACAGCGTGGCGAGCAGGCTCAGCACGAACGAAATCGCGGCGATCGCGATCACGTCGCCGCCTTGCAGGTCGGACGGCAGCTCGCTGATGTAATACACGTCCTTTGCCAGGAAGTGCACGTTGAACAGGCTCTCCATGAAAGGCACCACCACGTCGATGTTGAGCGCGAGCAGCACGCCGCCGCCGACGCCCATCAGCGTGCCGATGACGCCGATCAGCGCGCCCTGCACGATGAAAATCGCCATGATGCCCGAGGGCGCGGCGCCCAGGGTGCGCAGGATGGCGATATCGGGCTGCTTGTCGGTGACCGCCATCACCAGGGTGGAAACGATGTTGAACGCGGCCACCGCGACGATCAGAAGCAGGATGATGAACATCACGTTCTTCTCCATCTGCACCGCGCGGAAAAAATTGGCGTGGCTGCGCGTCCAGTCGCTGATGTACACATCCGGGCCCAGCTTGGGCAGCAGCGCCATTGCCACTTGGCGCGACTCGAACAGGTCGTGCAGCTTCAAGCGCACGCCCGACACCCTGTCCTCCATGCGGTACAGCTTCTGCGCATCCTCGAGGTGGATCAGCGCGAGTCCGGAGTCGTATTCGAACATGCCCATTTCGAAAATCCCGACCACGCGGAATTGTTTCAGGCGCGGCACGATGCCGGCCGGCGTGACCTGCCCCTGCGGCGCGATCAGCGTGAGCTTGTCCCCGGCCATGACGGCGAGCGCGCGCGCGAGCTCGCTGCCGAGGACGATGCCGAATTCACCCGGCTTGAGCGCGGCCAGCGTGCCCGACTTCATGTGGCGGCCGATTTCCGCCACCCGGTCCTCCCGCTCGGGCAGGATGCCGCGAATGACCGCGCCGCGCACCGCGCCGTCGAACGTGAGCATGCCCTGCACGTTGACGTAGGGCGCCGCCGCAACCACGCGCGGATTGGACGCCGCGAGTTCGGCCACCGCCTGCCAGTCGGCGAGCACATCGCCCGTCCCGCTGATCTGCACATGCGAGGCCACCCCCAGGATGCGCGTGCGCAGCTCGATCTGGAAGCCGTTCATCACCGACAGCACCGTGATCAGCGCCGCCACGCCGAGAGCAATGCCCAGCATCGAGGTGAGCGAGATGAAGGAGATGAAATGGTTGCGCCGCTTGGCGCGGGTATAGCGCAGGCCGATGAACAGTTCGTAGGGGAGTTTGGTCATGGTCGTCATTGCGCGCCCGGTCGCCGTCTTTCAGGGGTATTTTGACACACTCGGGCCCGGCTAATGCGTGTGCCGGGGTGATAAACTTTGGCATGCATTGCCATCTGCTGGTCCCTGACCTGTTCTGGCCCGACCGCGAATTCCGCGACATTTATCGCGGACTCGACACGCCGGCGCTGGCGCAGCTCCTCGCCAAAGGACGGCGGCGGCACGCGGAAACCGCATCGGTCGAAGCCTGGCTCTGCGATCAATTCACCGTGGAGCGGCGACAGGACTTGCCGGTCGCGCCCTATAGCCTGCTCGCCGACGGCGGCGCACCGGGCGCGCACCATTGGCTGCGCGCGGATCCGGTGCACCTCAAGCTCGAGGGCGGGCGGCTGGCGCTGGCCGACAGCAGCATGTTTTCCATATCACAGCAGGAGGCCGATGGCTTATGCGACAGCCTCAACGCGCATTTTTGCGCAGACGGTCTGACTTTTTGTCCGCTACGGCCGGACCGCTGGTATTTGAGCGTCGAAACGGCGCCGGCGCTGGAAACGACCGAACTCGCCGCAGCCGCGGGAAGGGGCATTGATGACCTGCTGCCGCGCGGCGCCGACGCTCAAACCTGGCGCGCGCGCCTGAACGAGGTACAGATGCTGTTGCACGGCCACGCGATCAACGAGGGGAGAGAGGGCGCAGGCAAGCCGCCGATAAACAGCGTCTGGATCTGGGGCGGCGGCACCATGTCGGAGCTCGAGCCGGCGCCGTTTGATGCGGTCTGGTCGCGCGATCCATTCGCCGCGGGACTGGCACAGGCGGCGCGCGTCGCCGCGCGCGATCTGCCCGATAGCGCGGCGGACTTGTTGCGCGCGAGCGCCGGCGAAGGCATCAACCTGATCGTGCTCGACGCCTTGCGCGGAGCGGTGCAGCATGGCGATGCCCATGGCTGGCGCGAAGGCCTCGCGCTGCTCGAACGCGAATGGTTTGCCCCGCTGCTCGAAGTGCTCAGGCAGGAGCGCATCGGCATGCTGAGCGTGCACGCGCTCGGGCCCGCGGGCGTGCTTTCGGCCGAGGTCACGCGCGGCGACCTGCGCCGTTTCTGGCGACGGATCGGGCCGCTGGCGGATTTCGCATAAGCATGACCGCTATCGTCGCCCGCCGCATCCCCTCGCGCGCGCGCGACCTGCTGGTGCAGCAGGGCTTGCATCCAGTGCTGGCGCAATTGTATGCCGCGCGCGGTGTGCGCGACAAAAGCGAGGTGGGGAGCGAATTCTCCGGCTTGATCCCGCCCGAGCGCCTGCTGCATGCGGCCCGGGCCGCGGTGCTGCTCGCCGATGCCATCGAAATGAGGCAGCGTCTGCTGATCGTCGCCGACTACGACTGCGATGGCGCCACGGCCTGCGCCGTCGGCGTGCGCGCCCTCTCCGCCTTCGGCGCGGACGTCGCCTATCTCGTGCCCAACCGCTTCGAGTATGGCTACGGGCTCACTCCGGAAATCGTCGAGCTCGCCGCGCGCCAGGCGAAGCGCCCCGACCTCTTGATCACCGTGGACAACGGCATCGCCAGCAACGAGGGCGTGGCGCGGGCGAGCGCGCTTGGCATCGACACGCTGATCACCGACCATCATCTGCCCGGCGACGTCCTGCCGCAGGCAAACTGCATCGTCAATCCCAACCAGCCCGGCTGCGACTTCCCGAGCAAGGCCATCGCCGGTGTGGGCGTGATGTTCTATGTCATGTTGGCGCTCAGGGCCGAGCTGCGCCGGCGCGGCCACTTCAACAACCGGCCGGAATTCAATCTGGCGGCGCTGCTCGATCTGGTGGCTCTGGGCACGGTGGCAGACGTGGTGCGGCTGGACCGCAACAATCGCATCCTGGTGGCGCAGGGGCTGAAGCGCATCCGCGAAGGCAAGATGCAGCCCGGGATCGCCGCGCTGCTGCGCGTCGCCGGGCGCGAGGCACGACGCGCATCGTGTTTCGACCTGGGCTTCGCCGCCGGACCGCGGCTCAATGCCGCCGGGCGCCTCGCCGACATGGCCCTGGGGATCGAGTGCCTTATCACCGACGACACGGCGCGCGCACTCAACATCGCGCAGGAACTGGACCAGCTGAACCGCGAGCGGCGCGAAATCGAAACCACCATGCAGGATCAGGCGCTGGCGATGCTGGAGGCGCTGGGCCCGGACCTGGCTCCGGCCGTGGCGCCGGACGCGGAAGCGGCCTATACCCTGACGCTGTTCGATGCGTCCTGGCACCAGGGCGTGGTGGGCATACTCGCGGCGCGCATCAAGGACCGGCTGCACCGGCCGGTGATTGCGTTTGCCGCCGGCAATGCGGGCGAACTGAAAGGCTCGGGGCGCTCGATCGCCGGGCTGCATCTGCGCGACGCGCTCGATCTCGTCGCCAAGCGCGCACCCGGCCTGATCCTGCGCTTCGGCGGTCACGCCGCCGCCGCCGGACTCACCCTACGCGCTGAAGGCCTGGCGCAGTTCAGGGAACTGTTCGAGAGCACGGTGCGCGGCCTCCTCGCCGCTTCCGATCTGGCGCGCAGCACCGAGACCGACGGCCCGCTCGCATCGGCATACATTAATCTGGACACCATACGCATGCTGGAGCGCGAGGTCTGGGGCCAGGGCTTTCCGCAGCCGCTGTTCTGCGACCGCTTTGTCGTCGCCAGCCAGCGCGTGGTCGCGGACAAGCACCTGAAGCTGCGGCTGCAAAAAGACGGCAAGTCGTTTGACGCGATACGCTTCAATTCGCTCGCGCCTGCCGGCGCCGCCATCCGCGCGGCCTATCGCCTGGCGGTGAACGAGTACAATGGCGTGCAGAGCGTACAGCTCATCGTCGAGGAGTGGGAGCTCGCTGCATGAACCTGGGCTTTCTCGAAGCCACCGGCCTGGCGCCGCTGCCGGCCTTCCTCACCAGCCTCGCCCTGGGGCTGCTGATCGGCCTTGAGCGCGAACGCAACCCGGCGAGCAAAGCGGGCCTGCGGACCTTCGCCCTGGTCGCGCTCCTCGGTACGCTCGCCAGCCTGATCGCCGAAAAGACGGGTTCGCACTGGATCCTCGGGGCAGGGCTCGCCCTGGTCGGCCTGATGATGATCGCCGCCTACGCGCGCGAAAGCGACGAGGCGGCCGACCCCGGAACCACTTCGGTGGCGGCGGTGTGCGTGTGCTACAGCCTGGGCGCGCTGATCTGGCTGGGCTATCCCACGCTGGCGGTGATGCTGGGCGTGATCACCACCATGCTGCTCTACTTCAAACCGGAACTGCGCGGCCTGTCGCAGAGCCTGACGCGCCAGGACCTGTTCTCGATCCTGCAACTGGCCGCGCTCACCTTCGTCATCCTGCCGGTGCTGCCCGACCAGGACTACGGGCCCTACAACGCGCTCAACCCGCACCAGATCTGGCTCATGGTGGTGCTGATCTCCGGCATCAGCCTGGCCGGCTACGTCGCGCTGCGGATCACCGGCGGACATCATGGCGTGCTGCTGCTCGGCCTGTTCGGCGGGCTGGTTTCGAGCACCGCCACCAGCATGGTCTACGCGCGTCACGCGCGCGACCCGGGGATGCTGCAGCTCGCAGCGGTGGTTATCCTCACCGCCAATCTGGTGGTGCCGGCGCGCCTCGCGGTGCTGGGCGGCGTGGTCTCGCCCGGCCTCCTGCCGCTGCTCTTACCGGCACTCGGCTGCGCGCTCGTCGGCAGCGCCGCCGGCGCGCTCTACTGGTGGCGCAGGCTGCGCGAGCAGCCCGCGCTGGTGGTACCCGAAATCCGCAATCCGACCGAGATCCGCACCGCGCTGGGATTCGGGCTACTGTTCGCCGCGGTGCTGTTCTTTTCCGCCTGGTTGTCGGACGTCGCCGGCAGCCGCGGCCTGTACGCGGTGGCGCTGGTGTCCGGCCTCACCGATGTGGACGCGATCACGCTTTCCACCCTGCGTCTGTACGATCTGGGCAAGCTCGAGCCCGTGCAGGCGGCGAGCGCCATCGTGCTGGCGCTGGTATCGAACATGGCGTTCAAGCTCGGCCTCGTGTTCGCGGTCGGCGGCGCCGCGCTCGGACGCCGCTGCGCGCCGGCCATGCTGGCAGCGGCGTCCGGCGCCGGCATTACCGTCGCGTTGCTTCCCGCCTGAGCGCGACTGCCATCAGGCGCGGTCTTGCGTCGCGCTAGAAACTGCGCATATGCTGCACCATGCGTCGGCGCATGGCCGCATCGGGCAGTCGCCCCACAGCCGCGCCCATGTTGTCCACCAGGTAATCCGGGTTGCGCGTGGCGGGAATGGCGCAGGTCACCGCCGGGTGGGAAAGGATGAACTTCAGGAAAAACCGCGCCCAGCTATTGCAGTCGAATTCCTCGGCCCATTGGGGCAATTCCCTGCCCTTCACCCTGCGGAACAGATCGCCTTCCTCGAACGGTCGGTTGACGATCACCGCGGTCTGATACTCCGCGCAAACCGGCAGCAGGCGCTGCTCCGCCGCCGTGGCCAACACGTTGTAATTGAACTGCGCGAAGTCGAGCTGCTCCGACTTGATCAGGCGCTCAAGCTCGGAGTAGGCGCCCTCGTGGTAGTGGGTGATGCCGAGGTAGCGAATCCTGCCCTGTTCCTTCCACTCGCGCAGGGTCTTCAACTGGGTCTTCACGTCGGTGAGGTTGTGCACCTGCATCAGGTCCATGGCCCGCGGGCTGAGCGTCAGGGTGCGCATGCGGCGCATGGATTCTTCCATCTGGCGGATACCCGCCTCGCGTCCGCTGCTCCAGACCTTGGTGGCGAGGAACAGCGATTTTTCCACTCCGAGAGCGGCGGCAAGGTCGCCGACAACCGCCTCCGAACTGCCGTACATGGGCGAGCTGTCCACCATCTGCCCGCCCGCTTTGACGAAGCGCGCGAGCACTTCGCGCGCTTCCGCGCGGCCAATCGCGTTGTTGCCGACGTCGAAGGTCTGCCAGGTGCCCAGTCCTACCGCGTGCAGCAATTCGCCCGTCCTCGGAATGGGGCGCTTGAGCGGCGCTTCGGCCGCGCGCGCCGGCGGAACCAGAACCATGGCGGGCACGCCGGCAATCAGTTTCAGAATCTTGCGGCGCGATAACATGAGTCAATATTGCGTTTACAAGCTCGGGAGAACCGAGGCCGAACCCAGTGGGAAGCACGCGAGTATAATCGCACAATTCCGACAAAAAAGCCGATCATGGAAGCCGAAAAAATCAACGCCCTCGCCAACAGCCTCGCCGACCTTGGCGCCCGCGCCGGGGAAATGCGGAGGTATCTTTGACTTCGACGCCAAGCAGGAACGCCTGATCGAAGTCGGGAGGCAGCTCGAACAGGCGAACGTCTGGAGCGACGCGAAACACGCGCAGGAGCTCGGACGCGAAAAGAAAATTCTCGAGGGTATCGTCGGCAACCTCGCGCTACTCGACAGCCAGCTACGCTATGCCAGCGAGCTGTTCGAGATGGCGCGCGCTGAAGACGATGACGCTGCCCTCGCGAGCGTGGCCGCGGACATCGCTGCGGCGGAGAAGCTGGTGGCGGGCATGGAGTTTCGCCGCATGTTCTCCAATCCACTTGACCCGAACAACTGCTTCGTCGACATCCAATCCGGCTCGGGCGGCACCGAGGCGCAGGACTGGGCATCCATGCTGGAGCGCATGTACCTCAAGTACTGCGAGCGCAGCGGTTTCGCGGTCGAAATCCTGGAGGAATCCGAGGGCGAGGTGGCGGGGCTCAAGAGTGCGACCATCAAAGTCTCGGGCGAATACGCCTACGGGCGACTGCGCACCGAAACCGGCATCCATCGCCTGGTGCGCAAATCGCCGTTCGATTCAGGCAACCGGCGCCACACTTCGTTCGCGAGCGTATTCGCCTACCCCGAAGTGGACGACACCATCGAAGTCGAAATCAACCCCGCGGACCTGCGCATCGACACCTACCGCGCCTCCGGCGCCGGCGGCCAGCACATCAATAAGACCGACTCGGCGGTGCGCATCACCCACCTGCCCACCAATATCGTGGTGCAGTGCCAGAACGACCGTTCGCAGCACCGCAACCGCGCCGAAGCCATGGCGATGCTGAAGTCGCGCCTGTACGAGCGCGAGCTGCGCAAACGCCAGGACGAGCAGCAAAAGCTCGAGGACTCCAAGACCGACATCGGCTGGGGCCACCAGATCCGCTCCTACGTGCTCGACCAGTCGCGCGTCAAGGACCTGCGCACCGGCGTCGAGACCGGCAACACCCAGGCGGTGCTGGACGGCGACCTGGATCAGTTCATCGAAGCGAGTTTGAAGAAGGGCGTTTAGGCGCGCGCAGAGCCCACGCAGGTCCCGCTTGGGATGCGCCATCAACCAATCGAGAACCAATATGGCTGAAGAAAAGCAAACACCCGTCGTCGACGAAAACCAGATCATCGCCGAGCGCCGCGCCAAGCTGGCCGCGCTACGTGAACAGGGCAATGCCTTTCCCAACGACTTCGAGCGCAAAGACCTGGCTGCCGACTTGCACGCGGCGCACGATGCGAAATCCAATGAAGAGCTCGAGGCCAGACTGGTGCATGTGGCGGTCGCCGGGCGCATGCTGCTCAAGCGCGTCATGGGCAAAGCGAGCTTTGCCAGCATCCAGGACTTGAGCGGAAAGAACATGGACGGCCGTATCCAGCTCTACATCACCAACGACCACGCCGGCGTTGCGGTGCACGAAACGTTCAAACACTGGGACCTGGGCGACATCCTCGGCGCGGAAGGGACCTTGTTCAAGACCAAGACCGGCGAGCTATCGGTGCGCGTGTCCGGGCTGCGCCTGCTCACCAAGGCGCTGCGGCCGCTGCCGGAGAAGTTTCACGGCCTCACCGATCAGGAACAGCGCTACCGCCAGCGCTATGTCGATCTGATCACCAACCCGGAGGCGCGCAGGGTGTTCAGCGTACGCAGCCGGATGATCCAGGCGATCCGCGCCTTCATGGTGGGCAAGGGCTACCTCGAAGTCGAGACGCCGATGATGCATCCGATCCCCGGGGGCGCCGCGGCCAAGCCCTTCGCCACGCACCACAACGCGCTCGACATGCAGTTGTTCCTGCGCATCGCGCCCGAGCTGTATCTGAAACGCCTGGTGGTAGGCGGCTACGAGAAGGTATTCGAGATCAACCGCAATTTCCGCAACGAAGGCATTTCCACCCGGCACAATCCCGAATTCACCATGATCGAGTTCTACGAGGCTTACCGCGATTACCGCTACCTCATGGACTACACCGAGGAGCTGCTACGGACGGTGGCGCAGGAGGTGCTCGGCAGCACGGTCCTGCCCTACGCCGGGCACACGGTCGACCTGGGCAAGCCGTTCGAGCGGCTCACCGTGGCGCAGGCAATCCGCAAGTATCATCCGCAGATCAGCGCGGCCGAGCTGGCCGACCGCGAATACCTCACGCGGGCGCTGAAAAAGCTCGGCGCCGATGTCTCGCGCGCGCATGGCCTGGGTTCGCTGCAGCTCATGCTGTTCGAGGAAACCACCGAAACCCTGCTGATCCAGCCGACCTTCATCATCGATTATCCGGCGGAGGTGTCGCCGCTGGCGCGCCGCAACGACCACAACCCGGACGTCACCGACCGCTTCGAGCTGTACATCACCGGGCGCGAGATGGCCAATGGCTTTTCCGAGCTGAACGATCCGGAGGACCAGGCGGCGCGATTCGCAGAGCAGACGAAGCAGAAGGAAGCGGGTGACGAAGAGGCCATGTACTACGACGCCGATTACATCCGCGCGCTCGAATACGGCCTGCCGCCCACTGCGGGCGAAGGCATAGGCATAGACCGGCTGGTGATGCTGTTCACCAATAGCGCAAGCATCCGCGACGTGATCCTGTTCCCGCATATGCGGCCGGAGTGAGCTTAGTTCGATCCCCGGCGTAGCGCCAGCGCGAGCAGCGGCAGGCCGGCGGCGAGCACCGCGACGCCGACCAGTGCGCCCATGCGCGTATAAACCAGGCTGGAATACAGCAGCCAGGCGCTGCTGGCGCAGAAGGCCAGCGGCAGGAACGGATACAGCGGCACCCGGAATGGCCGCTCGCGCTTCGGCTCGCGCCGGCGCAGCACGAACAGCGCCAAGCCGGTAAGCAGGAAAAACAGCCAGAACACCGGCGCGGTATAATCCACCATGGTCTCGAAGCCCTGGCGCATGAACGCGCCGAACGCGATCAGCGCCAGCGCCACAGCCCCCTGCGCGAGCAGCGCCTGCGTGGGCGAGCCTGTGCGCGCATTCCAGCGCCCGAGAAAGCCGAGCAGCGGCCAGTCGCAGCCCAGGGCGTAGTTGCTGCGCGCGCCGACCATGATGGTGGCATTGATCGAAGTCAGCGCCGATAGCGCGATCATGACGCTGATCAGGCGCGCACCCGCGCTGCCCCACACCTGCTGCAGCAGATCCGCCGCGACCACCTGCGAGCGCGCCATGCCGGCCAGACCCAATCCGCGCAGATAGGCGAGATTCACCAGCAGATAGAGCGCGGTGAGGAAGAACATGCTCCACACCAGCGCGCGCAGCATGTTCTTCCGGCCTTGCTTCAATTCGGCCGAGATATAAGCGGCTTCGTTCCAGCCGCCGTAGGTCAGCAGCACGAACACCATGCACAGGCCGAATGCCGGCTGTCCCGGCGCGGCGGAGACGGGCAGCGCCACTGCGGGTACAGCCGGCGCAAGCATCGAACCGGCAACGGCGACTACGAGCAATCCGAGCACTTCCACCATGGTCAGCCAATTCTGCGTCCCCGCGCCGGCCTTCACGCCGGCGATGTTGACCGCGGTCAGCACGATCACGATCAAGGCGGCGTAAAGCGCGGACGAATGCTCGCCCAGCGAATAAAGGCGCGAACAATAATCGCCGAACACGAATGCGAGCAAGGCGATCGAGCCGGTCACGATCACCGCCAGGCGCGCCCAGGCGAACAAAAACGATAATTTCCTGCCGTAGGCGCGGGTGAGAAAATGGTAATCGCCGCCGGCATGCGGAAAGGCCGTGGCGAGTTCGGCGTAGCACAGCGCGCCGATCAGCGAAACGATCCCGCCCAAGAGCCAGGCGGCGAGCATGGTCCATGCGCCGCCCGCATTGGCCGCCACCAGCGAAGGCGTCTTGAAGATGCCGGCACCGACGACGAGGCCGACGATCAGGGCGATTGCATCCCGAAGATCGAGCACCGGCTCAGGCTGCGCGGCCTTGTGCATAGTATCCTCGCGCTTCTCGCTCATGCCCTGGATTATGCGGTGATCGCGCACCGCGGCCAAGTGCTCTGGTAGACCCCGAAAATCAATCGACGACGCCGGATCCGCGCCGGGACTTGAGAATTGCGCTGGAGCGCATGCAACTGCCGCTCTCGGGCTAGGCGTTGCGCGCCGAAACCCTGCCCGGCGGCTGATTCCCGCCAAGGCGGCGACCGAACCCGGCTGCTCGTTCGAACCAGCCTCAGCCGGGGTTACGGCTCCGAAAGTCCCGGTAAGCCGCCGCTATGCCCGCATCGATGCGGGTGCGCGGCCGCCATCCCAATGCATTGATTCGGCCCGAATCGAGCAGCTTGCGCGGCGTGCCGTCGGGCTTGGAGGTGTCGAATCGCAGGCTACCGCGAAAACCGACCACGCGCGCCACCGTTCGCGCGAGCTCCGCGATGCTCAGGTCTTCGCCGTAGCCGATGTTCACCAACGGCGGACCGGCATTGCCGAAGAGTCCTTCGGATGTTTCGGTCGGAAGTTCCAGCAAATGGACGCAGGCTTCCGCCATATCCTCGCTGTAAAGGAATTCGCGCATCGGCGTACCCGTGCCCCAGACGGGCACTTCCGCGAGGCCGCCCTTCATCGCCTCGTGCATTTTCCGGATCAGGGCGGGCAGGACGTGGGAGTTGTTCAAATCGTAGCTGTCGCCCGGCCCGTAGAGATTGGTCGGCATCGCCGCGAGGAAGCTGGTTCCGTACTGCCGGTTGTAGGACCAGCACATCTCGATGCCGGCGATCTTGGCAATGGCGTAAGGGCGGTTGGTCGCCTCCAGCGGTCCGGTGAGCAGATATTCCTCCTTGATCGGCTGGGGACAATCGCGCGGATAGATGCACGAAGACCCCAGGAACAGCAGGCGCATTACGCCGGCCCTCCAGGATTCGTGAATCACATTCGTCTGGACCGCAAGATTGCTGTGGATGAATTCAGCCGGATAACTGCTGTTGGCGATGATGCCCCCGACCTTGGCGGCGGCGAGAACAACGCAATCGGGCCTTTCCCGCTCGAAAAAATCCCGCACCGCTGCCTGATCGGCGAGTTCCAGCTCGGCATGGGTGCGCAACAACAAGTTGCCGTAGCCTTTATGCCGGAGCTGTCTGACAATCGCGGAACCGGCCAGGCCGCGGTGGCCGGCAACGTAGATTTTCGACGTTTTATCCATCACTCATGCCGGTCGAAGGTCTTATGGCCGTGGCTCTTGACGAGCTCGTCGCGCTCTGCCGAGCGCAGGTCTTCGCGCACCATCTCCGCCACCAGTTCTCCGAATTTCACTTTGGGCACCCATCCCAATTTTGCTTTCGCTTTCGCCGCATCGCCCAAGAGCGAGTCCACCTCGGTCGGACGGAAGTAACGCGGATCGACGGCGATGACGCAGCGGCCGTTGTGGTCGTAGCCTTTCTCGTTCTTGCCCTTCCCTTTCCAGGTGAGTTGCATGCCCAGTTCGGTCGCGGCGGCCTCGACGAATTCGCGCACGCTGTGCTGCTCGCCGGTGGCGATGACGAAGTCTTCCGGCTGCGGCTGCTGCAGCATCAGCCACATGGCCTCGACGAAATCGCGCGCGTGCCCCCAGTCGCGCCGGGCGTTGAAATTGCCGAGGTAGAGGCAATCCTGCAGGCCGAGCTTGATGCGCGCGAGCGCGCGCGTGATCTTGCGCGTGACGAAGGTCTCGCCGCGCACCGGCGACTCGTGGTTGAACAGTATGCCGTTGCAGGCGTAGATGCCGTAAGCCTCGCGATAGTTGACGGTGATCCAGTAGGCGTAAAGCTTGGCCACGCCGTAGGGGCTGCGCGGATAGAACGGCGTGGTTTCCTTCTGCGGCGTCTCCTGCGCGAGGCCGTAAAGCTCGGAAGTGGACGCCTGATAAAAACGGGTTTTCTTCTCCAGGCCGAGGATGCGGATGGCCTCAAGCAGGCGCAGGGCGCCGAGGGCATCGGAATTCGCCGTGTATTCGGGTTCCTCGAACGACACGGCGACGTGGCTCTGCGCCGCAAGATTGTAGATTTCGTCCGGCTGGGTCTGCTGGATGACGCGCACTAGGTTCGACGAATCGGTGAGATCGCCGTGGTGGAGAATGAAGCGGCGTTCCGCTTCGTGCGGATCCTGATACAGATGGTCGATGCGGTCGGTATTGATCAGCGAGGTGCG
The DNA here is from genome assembly GCA_004298385.1 of Betaproteobacteria bacterium. GTDB lineage: Bacteria > Pseudomonadota > Gammaproteobacteria > Burkholderiales > SG8-39 > 2-12-FULL-64-23. Next base: position 35,543 of record SCTX01000082.1, read on the forward strand.
CCGCTTGATGCCGTGGACGACGTAGCCTTTGCCGAGCAGAAATTCGGCCAGGTAGGACCCGTCCTGCCCGGTGATGCCTGTGACAAGCGCGACTTTGGCCATTGTGTGCTTACTTCCTTCCATAGTTGTCTTCAAGACGAACGATATCGTCTTCGCCGAGGTAATCGCCGCTCTGCACTTCGATCATCACGCAATCGTCTTTGCCGGGGTTGGCGAGGCGGTGGGCGGTACCGGCGGGAATGTAGGACGACTGGTCCGCGCCGAGGATGATTTCGTGCTCGCCGTTCACTATCTTGGCGCTGCCCGAGACCACCACCCAGTGCTCGCTGCGGCGGTGGTGATATTGCAGCGACAGCGAGGCGCCCGGCTTGACCACGATGCGCTTGATCTTGAAGCGCGGCCCTTCCTCCAGCACGGTGTAAGTGCCCCAGGGTCGATGCACGGTGCGGTGCAGGCGCGCACTCTGGTGGCCGCTATCGTTCAAGCGGCGGACGATGCTCTTCACCTCCTGTGCGCGGCTGCGGTCGGCGATCAGCAGGGCGTCCGGCGTATCCACCACCAGCAGGTTTTGCACGCCCAGCGCCGCCACCAGCCGGTCTTCGCTGCGGATGAAACAATCGCTGCTGTCGACGAGCACCGCCTCGCCCTGAACGCGATTGCCGTCCGCGTCGGCGGGAACGAGTTCGCCGAGCGCCTGCCAGGAGCCGATGTCGCTCCAGTCGAAACGTCCCGGCACGACTGCGACGCGCGTCGCTTTTTCCATCACGGCGTAGTCCACCGAGATGTCGGCGATGCGCGCGAACGATTCCGGGTCGATGACGAGGGGCGCCTGGTCGCGCGGCGTTGCCTGCCAGGCCGCCGCCACGGCGTCCGAAACCTCGGGCGCGCAGCGCGCCAGCTCGCCCAGGAATTCGCCGACGCGAAAACAGAACATGCCGGAGTTCCAGTAATAGCGCCCCGATGCCAGATATTCCTCGGCCTTCTCGCGCGACGGCTTCTCGACGAAGCGGCGCACGCTTAAGCCCACGCCGCCAAGCTTGCGCGATTGGTCTGCCTCGATATAGCCGAATCCGGTATCGGCGCCGGTCGGCGCAATGCCGAAGGTGACCAGATAGCCTCGACGGGCGAGTTCGCCGGCGGCCTCGACCGCTTCGGTGAAGGCGGCGAAATCGTGGATCAGGTGGTCCGAGGGCAGCACCAGCATCGTCGCCTCGTCGCCGAATTGTTCGCGTATGCGCAAGGCCCCCGCCGCGATGGCCGGCGCGGTATTGCGGCCGGCGGGCTCGAGCAGGTAATCGAGGGCTATCCCGGGGGCCAGCGCCATTTCAGCATACGCATCGCGGGTGATGAAGAAATAGTCCCGGTTGGTGATGGTTAGAATCGAGTCAGGTTTCAATGCCGCCGCGCGCAGCAGCGTTTTCTGCATCAAGCTCTGTCCGTCGGGCAGAACGATGAAGGGCTTGGGATGCGCCTCGCGCGATACCGGCCACAGGCGGGTGCCGGCGCCGCCGGACAGAATGACTGGGATCAGCAAGTGAAAAACCCGCAAGCGACGAGCACGTCTTGGATTCCAAACCGAAACAAGCTTGGATTTTAGCTCACATCAGGAGCGGCGACAGACCTTGCTGGCAGATCAACAGTAAGTGGGGCGTCCGCTAATGGCATAGCGCGGATCGTTGAATCCCGGCGTTGACGGGTGCCCGCTCTTGACCATGGAATCGACGAGCGCCTCGTCCTCCGCGGAAAAACGATGCTCCAGCGCACCCAGGTACTCGGTCCATTGCTCGAACGTGCGCGGCCCCGCCAGCACCGACGTGACGATGCGATTGTTGAGCACCCAGTTGAGCGCGAACTGGCCCGCGCTCATGCCGCGCTTCCCCGCATGCGCCTTGAATTTCTGTGCCATGGCAAGGGACTCCTCGCGGAACTCGGTCTCCATCATGCGCTTGTCCTTGCGCCCGGCGCGGCTGTCGGCGGAAGGCGCCTCGCCCGGCACGTACTTGCCGGTGAGCACGCCGCGCGCGAGCGGGCTGTAAGGCACCACGCCCAGGCCGTAGCAGGCGCAGGCCGGCAGGATCTCCGTTTCCGGCATGCGGTTCATCGCGTTGTAGTAAGGCTGGCATACGATCGGCGCCGGCAGGCACAGCTTGGCGCACAGCTCGGCGATCTGCGCGATGCGCCAAGCGCGGTAGTTCGATACGCCGAAATAGCGCGCCTTGCCCGAGCGAATGATGTCGCCCATCGCGACCAGCGTTTCTTCGATCGGCGTGTCGGGGTCGTCGTGGTGCAGATAATAAATATCGACATGGTCCATGCCCAGGCGTTTCAGGCTGCCGTCGATTGCGCGCATGATCCAGCCGCGCGACAGGCCGGTTTCGTTGGGGCCCTTGCCCATGGGGTTGCCGACCTTGCTCGCCACCACCCACCGGTCGCGATCATCGGCAAGCAGCTTGCCGGCAAGCCGCTCGGATTCGCCCCTGGCGTAGACGTCGGCGGTGTCGATGAAGTTGATGCCCGCGACTCGCGCCGAATCGACGATGCGGCCCGCTTCGGCGGCGTCGGTGCTCGCGCCGAACATCATCGTGCCGAGGCAAATGGGCGAGACTTTGATGCCGCTATTGCCCAGTTTGCGATATTCCATGTCACTCTCCCTTAAAGAACACTATCATCCTTAGCGCGACCGAGGATCCCTCTTTTCTATACGTGGCGACGTAAATTGCGCCCTCGTTGTTACACAATTGCGATGTTGCGCGGACGAGAAGCCGTCCGCGCGGATCGTCGATTGCGCGCGGATGAAAAGCGCATCCGCACGCAATCGACGATCTTGAATAAAACCCCCACGGCCTGTTTGGTGTTAACAATAACAGTGTTTTCTGTACGGATGCGCTTTTCATCCGTACAGAAAACACGGTTGGCGCGCGCAGCGCGCAAAGCCGCTGTTGCCCAGTTTCCGATATTCCATGTTCCTGTTCCCTCTATGCAGCGAGTCGTCCCCACAAATCGTGCGCGTCGGCGCGCTCGATCTCGACCGTGGCCCAATCACCCGGTTTGAGTTTCTTGCCGTCGGTAATAATCACCAAGCCGTCGATTTCCGGCGCATCAGCCGCGGAGCGCGCGAGCGCGCCGTCCTTGTCGACCGCATCGACCAATACCTTGAGCGCCTTGCCGACCTTGCGCTTGAGGCGCCGCCGGCTGATTTTCTCCTGCACCGCCATGAAACGCGTGCGCCGCTCCTCGCGCACGACCTCCGGCACCTGGTCGGGCAGCACGTTCGCCTTCGCCCCCTCGACCGGCGAATAGGCGAAGCAGCCGACGCGGTCGAGTTCGGCTTCCTCGAGAAAATCGAGCAACTGGCGGAACTCGGCTTCGGTCTCGCCCGGAAAACCGGCGATGAAAGTGCTGCGGATGGTGATGTCCGGACAGATGGCGCGCCAGGCGCGGATGCGCTCGATGTTCATCTCGCCCGAGGCCGGCCGCTTCATCAGCTTGAGGATGCGCGGGCTGGCGTGCTGGAACGGCACGTCGAGATAAGGCAGGAGCCTGCCTTCGGCCATCAGCGGAATGACTTCGTCCAGGTGCGGATAAGGATAGACGTAATGCAGGCGCACCCACAAGTCCCCGGCGGATCCACCGAGTCCGCACAGCGCGCGCACCAGTTCGGTCATGCGCGTCTTCAGCGGGCGGCCCTGCCAGAAGCCGGTTCGGTACTTGATGTCCACGCCGTAGGCGCTGGTGTCCTGCGAGATCACCAGGATTTCTTTCACCCCGGCCTTGGCGAGGTTCTCCGCCTCCTGCATCACCTCGCCTAGCGGCCGGCTCACAAGGTCGCCGCGCATGGATGGGATGATGCAAAAGGCGCAGCGGTGGTTGCAGCCTTCCGAAATCTTGAGATAGGCATAATGCGCGGGCGTGAGCCGCACGCCCTGCGGCGGCACCAGGTCGGTATGGGGATCGTGCGGCCGGGGCAGGTGCGCGTGCACCGCCTGCATCACTTCCCCCGCGGCGTGCGGCCCGGTCACGGCCAGTACCTTGGGATGGGCTTTGCGCACGATGTCGCCCTTGGCGCCGAGGCAGCCGGTGACGATCACGCGTCCGTTCTCCGCCAGCGCCTCGCCGATAGCCTCGAGCGATTCCTCCACCGCGGAATCGATGAAACCGCAAGTGTTCACCACCACCAGATCGGCCGCTTCATAGGAAGGCGAGACGGCGTAACCCTCTGCGCGCAACTGCGACAGGATGCGCTCCGAATCGACCAGCGCCTTGGGGCAGCCGAGCGAAACGAATCCGACCTTAGGGATATCGGCGGGGACGGCAGTGAGTTTTGAACGGGTCAAAAGCAGGGCGACGCTTCAGGACTTGTCGCCTTCGTCTTTTTTTTGCGGGGCGGGCTGTCCGGGAAAACCGGGGAAAGGAAAGCCGGCGAAAATGTTCTTGGTCTGGTTCTGCAATTGGTCCTGCATTTGCATGAACACATTCTTGCTCTGATCCATGTAGGCCGACATCATCCCTTGCATGGCCGAACCCTGGAAATTCATGAACTGTGTCCACAGATCCTTGTTGACGTTGCTGTTGTCGCCGAACATCGTGCGCGACTGCTCCTGCAACTGCTTCTGCACCTGGACGAAAGTCTGCATGTTCTTCTCCAGGTAATTGCCGACCATGCCCTGCATCGCATTGCCGTAGAAGCGGATCAACTGTGACAGCAGGTCGGAGGTGAACATGGGCATGCCGCCCGCCTCTTCTTCGAGGATGATTTGCAGCAGGATGGAGCGCGTGAGGTCCTCGCCGGTCTTGGCATCGACGACCTGGAATTGCTCGTGCTTGAGCACGAGTCGCTTCACGTCGGCCAGCGTGATATAGATCGAGGTGCGCGTGTCATAGAGGCGACGGTTCGGATATTTCTTGATCAGCCGCAGCGTATCGGTCGCGGTGTTATCCGGTCTACCCGTTTGATTTGACGCAGTTCCATGCTTATGTTGCATCGCCGCATCCCTCTTGATTTTTCCGATTAGCAGAGTACAAGCTTGTCATGTTGACAATGCAGCATTATCGTTTTCAGCCTAGCACAAATCCCCTCGCCGCGCGCTGCCTTGCCCGTCCCTCGCCGGCTCGGAACGTGAAAACAAGCGCAATCTTCATCCTGTCGCCGGCCTCCCCTTCTAACGGGTTGTATCCGCGCAAGCGAGGCCCCCGCTCCGCCCGCCGAAGGCGCCGGCTCCGAACCGTACAAGTCATTTAACCTATTTCCCTGTCGCCGGCCTTCCCTTCTACGGGGTCGCATCCCCGCAAGCGGGGACCCCTGCTCCGCCCTCCGAAGGTTTATTGCATGTGCTGGCCGCCGTTGATGGCGATGTTGGCGCCGGTCACGAACGCCGCCTCTTCCGAGCACAGGTAAATGATGAGCCCGGCCACTTCCTCCGGCTTGCCCAGGCGCCCCACCGGAATCTGCGGAATGATTTTGCTGTCCAGAATCTCCTTGGGAATCGCAGTCACCATCTTGGTGCCGATATAACCCGGCGAGATGGTGTTCACGGTGACACCCTTTTTCGCCACTTCCAGCGCCAGCGCCTTGGTGAAGCCGTGCATGCCGGCTTTGGCGGCGGAATAGTTGGTCTGGCCGAATGCACCTTTAGAGCCGTTCACCGAAGACACGTTGATGATGCGGCCCCAGCCGCGGTCGACCATGCCGTCGCACACCGGCTTGGTCATGTTGAACACGCTGTCAAGGTTGGTGCGCATCACCGCGTCCCAGTCGGGCTTGCCCATTTTCCTGAAGGTCATGTCGCGGGTGATGCCGGCGTTGTTGACCAGTATCTCCACCGGCCCCACGTCGGCCTCTATATTAGCCACGCATGCCTGGCAGGAATCGAAGTCGGACACGTCGACGGGCACGGTGTGAAAGTCGTACCCCCGCGACTTCATGTCCGCGTTCCACGCCGCCACGTTCTTGTTTCCCGGCGAGTGCGTCACCACTACGCCAAAGCCGGCGTCATACATCTTGGTGCTGATCGATTCGCCCAGCCCACCCATGCCGCCGGTAATCAGCGCAATCCTCTTTGGCACGACAGTCATAATTGCTCATCCTTTTTCGATGCGGTCCGGTACCGCCTCTACCAATCTTACCGAACGATTATGGCATCAAATCGACGCGCATCCTAACGCGGTCGCTGGCCGCAACCAAAATGACCAGAACATTCGCGCTGATGTGGCAATCGTTGCGGGGTAATTGCATAACCCAGTTTTCTGAACGGATGTGCTTTTCATCCGTTCAGAAAACTGGGTTGGCGCGCGCAGCGCGCAGGTTTTGGCAAGACCTGCGCGGACGAAAAACCGTCCGCGCGGATCGTCGCTTGCGCACGGATGAAAAACGCATCCGTGCGCAAGCGACGATCTTGGATAAAACCCCCACGCCATGTTTGGTGTTTACCTTAGCGCTGCCGCTGGCCGCAACCAAAATGACCAAAACATTCGCGCGGATGCGGCAATTGTCGCGGAGTAATTGCATAAATACCCGCGCTCAGCCCATGTGCAAGCCGCCATTGATCGAAATGTTGGCGCCGGTGATGTAGCCGGCGGCGTCGGAGGCGAGATAGGACACCAGTCCGGCGATTTCGTCCGGCTGCGCCAGCCGCCCCATCGGGATCGTGGCCACGATCTGCTCGCGTACCTCGGCACGGATCGCCATCACCATGTCGGTCGCGACATAGCCGGGGGAGATGGTGTTCACCGTCACGCCCCTTCTCACCACCTCGTGGGCCAGTGCCTTGGAAAAACCGTGCATGCCGGCCTTGGCCGCCGAATAATTCGTCTGCCCGAACTGGCCCTTTAACGCATTCACCGAGGATATATTGATAATCCTGCCCCAGCCGCGATCCGTCATGCCCTCGACCACATGGCGGGTTACGTTGAACACGCTGTTCAGGTTGGTGTTGATCACGTCGTACCAGTCGCTCTCCGGCATGCGCTTGAACACGCCGTCGCGGGTGATGCCGGCGTTGTTGACCAGGATATCGACCGGCCCGATGAGGGAGCCGATGCGGTAGAACATGTCGGCGCAGGAATCGAATTCTTCCACATTGCCCTCGGCAGCATGCACGGCATAGCCCTGCGCGCGCATGCTGCCGAGCCACTCGTCTTTCTTGTCGTAACCGGGCAGGCAATTGGCCACGACCTTGTCGCCGTTCGCAGCCAGACGCTTGCAGATCGCAGTGCCGATGCCGCCCATGCCTCCGGTCACGAACGCTACCCGGTTAGCCATCTATACGTCCTTTTGCAATAATCCCAAACCGGACAAGCCGGAATCCGCAATGACATTCAAGCAACTCGAGCTACACCCTCACTTTCACATACCTGCCCGGCGCCGGCTCGATCGCCTTGAATTTTGCGTTGCCCGATTTCTTCGGCGCCGCACGCACGCCCCCGGAAAAGCCTTCCAGCCACGCATTCCAGTTCGACCACCAACTGCCCGGCGTCTCCTCGGCGCCAACCAGCCATTCTTCCGCGCTCGCGCACAAGTGATCGTTCCTCCAGAAACTGCGCCGTTTCTTCGACGGCGGATTGATCACGCCGGCGACGTGACCGCTTGCGCCGAGCACGAAACGCGTGTCGCCCTTGAGGTGCCTGGTCGAAAGATAAGCCGTTTTCCACGGCACGATATGATCTTCGCGCGTCGCCAGGATATAGGTCGGCAAGCGGATGGCACCCAGATCGACCGGCACGCCGCACATGCTCAGTTCGCCCGGCTCGCGCAGCTTGTTCTCCAGGTACATGTTGCGCACGTACCAGCAGTACATGGGCCCGGGCAGATTGGTGCTGTCGGCGTTCCAGTACAGAATGTCGAACGCTTCCGGTGTCTTGCCCTTCAGATAGTTGTTGACCACGTAGGACCAGACCAGGTCGTTGGCGCGCAGCGCCGAAAACACGAAGGCGAGTTCCCTGCCCGACAGGATGCCACCCTTGCCTATCGCCGCCTCGCGCGATGCCATGCTGGCCTCGTCCACGAACACGCCAATGTCGCCGGGATAGCTGAAGTCCAGCATGGTGGCCAGCAATGTGACGCTCGCCACGCGCTCTTCGCCGCGTGCGCGCAGCAGCGCGAGCGCCGCGGCAAGCAGCGTGCCGCCCACGCAAAATCCGAGCGCGTTGATCTTGTCGGACTTGCCGATCGCGCGCGCCACCTCGATGGCTTTCATCACGCCGTCGGCGATGTAATCATCCCAGGTAAGCCCGCCCAGATTGTCCTCGGTGATGTTGCGCCATGACACCATGAACACGGTATTTCCCTGCTCCACCGCGTAGCGCACAAAGGAGTTCTCCGGCTGCAGGTCGAGGATGTAGAACTTATTGATGCAGGGCGGCACCATCAGCAGGGGCAGCTTGCGCACATTCGCAGTTGCCGGCTGGTACTGGATCAACTGGATCAACTCGTTTTCGAACACCACCTCGCCGGGGGTGACGGCGAGGTTCCTGCCGACCTCGAAGGCGGACTCGTCGCTCATCGATACCCGCCCCTGCTTCACATCCTCGATCAGGTGCCGGATGCCGGCGTGCAGGCTCTCGCCCTTGGTATCGAGCGCGAGCCGCAGCGCCTCGGGATTGGTCGCGGCGAAGTTGGCCGGGCTCATGGCATCGATCAACTGGCGCGTGTAAAAGCGCAAGCGGTGCTTCGCCGGCTCGTCCAGTTCCGCCGTTTCCACCACGTCGTTGAGAAAACGGGAATTGAGCAGGTAGACCTGCCGCAAATAGTCGTAGTAGGGATTCTCGCGCCACTCGCGTCCGGCAAAGCGCTTGTCGCCCTTGTCGGTCGTCGCAACAGGGCCCGCGGGCTTGCCCGGCTCGCGCGCCAGCATGGACCCCCACAGGGCCAGTTGCTGCTGCAAATAGGCGGTTTGCAGGGTACCCAGACGGGATGGATCGGCGCTATGCGCGGCGAGCAGCGACTGCCAGACCTGGCCAAGCTCGGAACCGAGCGGGAACAGCTTTAGGAAATTTTGCAGCAGCGCCCCGCCCGCCTGCGCGAAGCTGCGGGATTGGTCTTCAGAAATGTGTACTTGCACGGACGCCCGTGTCTCCGAAAGCAGTGCACCAAGAGTAGGGGAGCTCTAATTAAGTCCATGACTTAATTAGAGCTTCCTCTGACTTAGGGGATTTACAAGGGGGCATCGCCCCCTTGTTCACAACATCCACGTCCAGTCCGACCCTGATAAGCCCAGGGAAAAACTAGCTAAAGCGGTTCATTTTGCGCTGCACCAATGAGGCTGTCAAGGCGAAAACTGCGGCTAGAAATACTGCAAGCCGGATTTCGGCGCCGACCGCCGTAATCTAGGCTAAGCCATTGTACCAAAAAGTCTTATCGTCCCAGAATTCTCAAGACATGTGGGCCAAACACGAGTGCGCCGACGATCAAGGATCCGATCGCTGCGATCAGAACGGCTGCAGCGGCCACGTCCTTTGCTTTGCCGGCGAGCGGGTGGGGGTTCGGGGATGCCAGATCGACCAGAAACTCGATTGAGGTGTTCAGCGCTTCCGCGACCCATACGCACACGATGGCCAGCGCGATCAGCGCCCATTCCGCCGGCGAAATGCGCAACAGAGCCCCAGCGGCGGCGACCAGAATAGTGGCCACGGCGTGAATCCTGGCGTTGTGCTGCGTCCGCAGCAAGACCGCGACGCCGCGAAAAGCATGCCCGAAACTGCGCAAGCGTCCGGTCGGATAGGAAGTTCGCATCGGTGTGGTCCTGGGCAAGCGCGTTGGGGTGAGCGTAGGCCTGTAATTCAGTTGTGCAATTATCGATTGGTACACGTCGCACACGGCGACAGGGCGACAGGGCGATTATGCCCGATTGAAACGCATTGCAGGCGCGTCGCCGCGACCTCATCGCCTCGCCTCCGCCAAAGTCTTCCTCCGGAGTATTTCGTCCCGGAGCTGCCCGAAGCGTGCGCGCGTTTCGAACTCCACGAGGACGCGACCGATGATCGGGGGCACCCAAGCATCCGGAATTGATTCCAGGTGATACGCGATGCGGGTGCCGCTTGCGTCGGCAACGAGCCTGGTCGTGGACTCGTTTTTTTTCATGTTGCCGCTGACCATGCGCGCCTGCATTTTCTCGTACGGGATCAGGCGCACTTCGGTCACCGTTTCGATCGTCAGCGAAAACGGCCCGTAGCCCATCTTGCCTTTTTGCGACACCACGAGCAGCTCATCGGTACGCGACAGAATGACGCTTTTTTCCAGTTTCGAGATGAAACCGGTGGCGTGATCGTAGTCGGTCATCACCGCCCAGGCCTCCTGCGGCGTGGCGCGAACATGGAAGTTGACGTCGACGAATACCTCTTCATCGTGAATCCGCACGTCAACGGCTATCGCTTCGCCAGAATCTGCAAGCGTGGGAACCGCGAATAAAGAGAAGAGCGTCGCGGCAGCAAGAACAAGAAATCGTCGAATGAAGCGGTTCTTGAGCATTGTCGATGATTGATTGAGTCCCACTTTTATTGGACAATTTATAGTGTGTCCAAGCGGTGGTTGCACTCCAGCCCTTGTTTAGGCTATTGTTATAATTCTTTGCAGGGAGGGAGCGAAAATCGCTGAGGTATGATTTTTCTCAATATAGTATTGCGGTCCTAGTCGAGGATACTAGCTTGGAATCAGCAAGGCAAAGGGCAAATTATTCGTTTCATAGTTTTGATGACGTACGTCTAAGGGAGGTTCATATGCGCCGGTCATTGTTGGTGGCATTATGTTTTGGTTTATGGTCCCTGATCGCAGCACCTTTTGGATTTGCCAACGGGGTTTATCAGAGCGTGACCGGAGACGTGAAAGCTGCGGCGGGCACGGCCGCAGCCGCAAGCGTTGCCAAGGACCAGCGCGTCGTCCCGGGAACGACCATCACCACCGGGCCCGGCGCACAGACCGTCATCCGATTCGATGACGGCCACACGGTAGTCCTGAACGAAAACAGCGAATTTCGCGTCAACCAATATATTTTCGACAAGGACAAGCCGCAAAGCGACAGCATTGCGATGCAGATCGTCAAGGGCGCAATGCGCTCGGTGAGCGGCCTGATCGCATCAAGGAACCGTACCGCGATCGCTCTGCTCGCTCCGCAGGCGACCATCGGCATACGCGGCACGGACTTCATGATCGCGCTGGTCAACCCGGCTTATCTCTCGGTATTGCAAGGCACGATCGGGGTAACCAACGCGGCGGGGTCGGTTGCGTTTGCGGCCGGCGCAACCGCAACCGTGGCATCGGCCACGACGCTCGCCGTGGCGATTTCTGCCGCCGCGCTGCCCGCCGCCGTGGCGGCGTCCTTCAGCAACATGGCCTCGGTCGCCGTCGGTGCGGCGGGTGCAGGCGCGGCTTCGGGCGCGGCGACCGGTGGCATTACGGGAGGCATGGTCGCAGCCGGTGCCGCCATTGTCGGCGTGGCTGCCGCGGCGGCGTCCTCGGACGACGGCACGAGCACCCCTGGAACCACGACCACGACGACCACGACGACCACGACGAAGAAATAGATCGATCGGGGGGGCAGGACGCCCCCCGACAATCGAATGGCAATTGAAGCCGGCGTGCCGACTTAGGCGGGCAAGCTCCTAGAAAGGCGAGGCGCCGTTCACACACACGGCGTCCAGTCCGCCGCCGCGGACCAGATGGTCATGCCACTGGCTAGCGGCAAATCGTCGATGACATGCGGCTGCCGGCCGGGATCGTCGATGCGCACCGCTACCCGGTCCGCGTCCACTGCCGTCACTTCACCGCGGATCCAGTCGCGCACCGCAATGCCGACCAGCAGCGCGCGGCAAACCCTCACCCCTGGTTTTGCTACCGCCGCGAGGGCCTCCGTTTTCGCCCGCGCGCGCGCGATCATCATCGGCGTCGGCATGCCGGTGATCGCATCGTGCGCCCAAGGCCCGGTGTAGCGATCGCCCGAGGGCCACTCGTACACGCCATGGCCATGGCGCAGATCGTTCAGATAGGTACCGCTATAGCTCTCGCCCGCGGACGGACCACGCGGGCTCCAGGTGTACTTGCCGGCGCCTTCCTTCCGGTCCTCCACGAACTCGCCTTCGTAACGGTCGCCCGAAGGCCAGGTCTTGACGCCCTTGCCATGCTTGCGACCGGCGCGAAAATCTCCGCGGTATTCGGCCGACCCCTTCGCGTCACCGTAGCCCTCGGCCAGCCCGTCCTTGCATCCACCCTGGTAGATCCCGGCGAGTTCCGAATCGTGCACCCGGCACGCGGTCTGTGCGCCCGCGCTTAGCGGAAAAAGCGCCGCTGCGGCGATGCACGCGAAAAACGATCTCAATTCAACCCCCAGGCCAGATTGATGCCTGATGGATGAATCAGCACGCGCGGTTCGCCTCTTTTCGGCGCGCGGGAAGATTCCCAAAATACCCTGCCTATGGCGTAACCGAGCACGCTGCCCGCGACGGTGTCAGACACCCAGTGCTGGCGGCTGCCGACACGGGCGAGGTTGGTGACCGCCGCGAGGCCATATAACCAGGGCGCGTTGTATTCCTCCGCAAAAGGGGTCGCGACCGCCCAGGAGATGATGGTGTGTCCGGACGGAAGCGAATCGTAACCGGCTCTCGTGGAAAATGGTTTGAACGCGTGGTTTCCGAGTTCATTCCCCGGACGCGCGCGGCCGAATGCATATTTCAGCCCCGTCACCGCTAGAAACGCGGTGCCCCCCGCCTCCAGCGCGGCGTAGCCGGCGCGCGAACGCGCAGGATCGCTGCCGTCCAGGGCCGCCACGGCACTACCGGCGAGCGCCAGCCAGGGAAGCGCATTGCCCATGCTGTTCACGCTTTTCAGCCATCGGTTTCCGCTATGGTCCTTGGCAAACTGGTCGGCACGTCGATCGAGTGCACTGCTCGCAAGCACCAGGCCGGTGCCGAACATGCCCAGGCGCAGCCAGGTGGTATCCGCGGCAACGCGGGCCGCGCCGGAGATGTCGTCCGCCACCCGGCCGGCCGGTTGCGTCGCCAGCGCCAGCAGATCGGCAAGGCGCGAATCTTCCGCTTTGGTATCCACGTCGTCTATGCGTGCGAGCGGATCCTGTTCCCGCGCGGATGGATTCAGGTAGTCGACGGCGACGGAGTCGGAGAGTTGGGCGGCGCTGATCTTGCCATCAAAGTAGCGCTGGAGCCTCGTCAAATCAGCAAAGTTGTAGGTCACGACGGGATCGGTACCTTGCGCGAATACAATCCGGATTTCACGCATGTCCAGCGGCCCGAGTCGCAGCGCCGTGCGCACCGCGCGCCCGACCGCGCGGCTGATCGGATTCGCGTGCAAGCGCGCTCCCACGGGGTCCGCGAGTGCAACAGTCAGCCGGCGCGATGCATCGTACGCGACGCGGATGTTGCGGAACTGCTGCCGGTACAGCGCCTCGACCAGGCGCTGCTCGTAGCCCGGCGCATCCGCTGCCCATTGTTCCGCGGCCGGTTTCGGCGCGACGCGTGAATAAGGCTCCGGCCCCTTACGCGGCGGGTTCCAGGTCTCGCGCCGGTCGGCGGGGATCGTTTCATCGTTCGGCGGCGGTGCCGCTTTATAGCTCAAAGTGCGATCGTCGCGAGCGCTGGTAAGGCCGTACAACTGGACGCTGCGGTTCAGTTTGGCGCCGCCATCGCGGGTGAGGGGTTTCCAAAGGACGTTGGCGAAACTGTTGCTGGATCGGGTGAGAAAGGCGTCGAAGGGAACGCTCAGGTACACGCCCTTGTCGAAACTGCCCTCGCCGAATTTCTCCGCCGATACGTTGGTCTTGGTGAAGAACGCGCCGACCGTAACGCCGTTCTGAAACACGCGCGACATCGCGACCGTGACGCCTGCGTCTTTCGCCAGATAGCGCCCGGCGCTAATATTGGCCTGCACGTCGTTCCATCCGGTATCCCAGTACAGCGTCGCATGTCCGGTAGCCACGCGATAGCGGGTCTGCGTACCGGCATTGCCGAAGCCCAGGTCCTGTGCAAAATTGCGCTGCTGCACCAGATTCGCGTCCACGCCGAAAGCAAGCCGGCTGGCGAACGGCCGATATAGCCATTCGCCGCCGACGCCGGCGAACATCGACTCGAGGTAGCCGCCGTACAAGCTGTAGTATTGATTCCCGCCGAGCCTGCCGGCATGCGTGGCCTGCAGATAAGGCAGGATGAGCTTCGAGGTGGTCACGTATTCCCGCAGATACGTGCGCACCCGCGGCAAGTCACTTGAACCGCGATTGCTGAACTTATTGTAGTTGTCGATCAGGCCGAGTTGCAGGCTGCCCTGCAGCCAGGTGTCGTCGCGCAGCCGCAGCTTGACCTGCTCCGCCACCCCGGCCTGGAACAGCACAAATCCGTCGGGACCACCCAAGGTCTGCTGGTAGTGGGGCGCCAATCCGGTCTCGAGCATCGGCAGCGTGTCCTGATACAGCGTAGATTGGAGCGCCTCGGTCTCGGCCGCGCGTGCGATCATTGCTGCACGCTGCTCCCGCGGCGCCAAGGACTGCGTCTGCTGCGCGACCCAGGCGTCGCGGTCGATCACGTGTTCGGCCACATCCACCCCGCGCTGGCGGTAGGTGAGCGCAAACCGATCAACAATCGCCGGGGCATCGCGGTGAAGCACCGCGGCCGCCCGATCGGCGCGCTCGCGCCAATAGACGGCGCCCGCATCGTCGAGTGTCACCCGCAGCTCGCGCCCGCGCTGCTCGATTCTGCGTACGTGCCAATCGGTCTGCGCCGCGATATCGCGGCTGGTCGTCGACCAGTCGGGTGCCTGCTGCGGACGGCCGGCGGCCACGGCCACCCGCGGCGGATCGTTCAACTTGGGCATGGAAAGCCCGTCCAACTGGGTGTGCAAGGTGACGCCCAGCATGGCCGTATTGCCGCGCTCGACGCCGAAGGCGATATCCACCGCGCGCCCGGCCCGGTACACCGCGCCGAAGTTCCAGGCGGAGCTTTGCCGCAAGTTATTTCCCAGGCCTTCGTGCTGATAATCGTTGCCGTCGTACTCCAGTTTCAGGATTATCGGCTCCCAGGGCGTCTGGTATTGAACGCCGCCGAACAAGGCGGTGGGACCCCGAAAATAGCTCCCAAAGGCGAAATTGCCGGCGGTATCTGTCGCGCGCCGCGTTTCGAACGATGATCTGATGAGCGCCAGCGGGTTGCGCAGCTTGCCCCGCGAGCCCACGTTGCCCCAACCCAGGCCGAGACTCCAATCGAATGCGCCGGTACGCTTGCTCGCCACCAGATACTCGCCGGAGAAAATTCCTGTACCGCCGAAGTCGCGCATGCCGAGCGCGACTTGCGGCACATAGGCCGATTCGGTCAAGAGCCTGAATTTGGCGTCGAAGCTCTTGTCTTTGTAGGCTTGATCACCGCTAAAGGCCGGGTCACTGCTGTAGAGCCGGTTGCTCACGCTGGTGTAGCGAAATCCCGCCTCCAGCCAGTCCAGCGGTTGCACCATGATGTTGCCCTGAAAATAGGGATAGATGCGGCTGAAGTTGACAGTGAAATGACCGGCCTGCTCCATGCGCGCACTGGGCGTCTGCAACAGACCGACCCCGCCCCAGTCGCTTGCAGTGGTTTCGAGGCTGCGTGAACGCGAGGGAACGCTAGTCGGAGGTGGCAGAACGGCGATCCCGTCCGCGTCAGATACGCCTGCCCCGCCGGGCCTCAACCGGTCTCCCGGGCCTGGTGCTGCCCCACCAAGTTCAGGAAGCCCCGCTGCCCACGCCTCGGATACCCCCCCCGGAGCGGCCTTAGGGGCATTCACACGCGATTCAGCTACCATATCAGGGTTCGTGGGAGCGGGCATGCGCCCCGAAGGTCTTGATCCCCCTTCCTCGGCCCCGCTTCCTCGGCCCCGCTTCCTCGGTCCCGCTTCCTCGGTCCCGCTTCCTCGGTCCCGCTTGACGGGAGACGGGAGACGGGAGACGGGAGACGGGAGAGGGGAAAATCCCAACCTCTTCGGGTGGTCCCGACCTTCGGTCTCCCACCTTGGGGGACTTGCGAGCGGCTGCGGATCGGGAGCGGGCCCTTGCGTAGCCAGGAACGCAATGAGCTGATGCGATAGGTGCTGCGGAAACCCACCATCTCGAGGCGGCGCCCAGATCCAGGCGCCAGGCGCGGGTTCGTCCTGCGTCTCGCGGTTCCAAGCGGCGACACCGAAGCGCTGCACCTTCCCGTCCGGCTGCGCCACCCACGCCCACTCCGTTCGCTTCGCACTGCCGGGGCTGCAAGCCTGTACGTAGGCCATCGCCTCGAGACCGGCGGAATGAACCACCGAGCAGCGCTTGCCGCGCGCAGTAACCACCGTAACCGTACGCGGACGCTTGGGCAACACCGCACTATGACCAGGCTGAAGCACGGGGTCTCGAGCCGGGTTGGCCTGCAGCCAGCGTGCATCGGACACGGCGACCGGAACGCGACCAGTGACTGAAAGCGTGCGCACCCAGTCGCGCAACCGCCCCAAAACCTCGCTATCGGCCTTCACCCCGCGATCAAGGCCGGAGAGACTGTGCAAAAGGTCGAGGCGCAGCTGGCTCTGAGCAGTCACCTCCCCCGGAACCCGCCAACTCAAACCCAGCGGATAGGCGTCCGCGCTGGCGGGCTGTTCCAACAGCCAATCACTCAGCCGTTTCGGAGCAAGCTGCGCGTATAGAAGCGAGGGCGCCAGCACGAGTAACCCAATAAGGCCAATTGCAAGTTTATGCAGAAGCGCCCTTAGCTCCCAGCTCCCTCGCGGCAGCGACAGGCGATTTTCTCGCTCACCCCTCTTGCGACCGAAGCGAGTCCCCGTGGGATGGGGAGCGAGCAGAGGTGAGGGGGAAACCGCGCCTTGAAATGACCCCGCCTTCATCACTTCTGCCCGCCCGCCCGTACCGGCCACCTCTGCCAGGTAAAACACAGGTCCGGCGCAAGGCACTGCTCAGCATAGACAACCGTTTCCGCCCCCGCGCGAAGGTCCACCGCATAGCGTGCGGGCAGTAGCGGAAGATCTGCGCTTGGTTCATTGCCGAAAATCGCCGCGAGCCCCGCAATCGATCCAGACTCAACCCGTTCCTCGAACCAGGTCAGGCGCTGCGGATCTAGCCCCCTCAATTCGCTCCGCATCGGCGCCGCAACAACGCGAAGCGACAGGACGTCTTTCACCCCGAACCGGTACCCGGGCATGATGTCTCGAGCCCGCGTCCATAGGCTTGCCTGACTGGCACGAGCCGCTGCAGACCAGGACGGAGGTTCAGACAGCGACACATCGCGCCATTCCGTCGTGAGGCCAACCGCCCCGACGAGGCGCCCATTTTGCAGCCGCAGCACTTCCCGCTCTGCGCTGTACCACACCTCGATCGGGCCCTGTGCATGGCTGTCCAGGTTGCCCAGCGCAAGCAGAGCCACGCGGCCACCAAGGGTGACCCGGAGATAGCGGAAATTTGGATTCAGGCGGGCGTTATCAACGCCTAGGTTTCGCCCATAGGCGTAGGGCAAGGTCTGCAGGATTGCATTGCCGCCCGCGGAGCAAGCGGATAGCGTAGCGACCAACGAAAGTACCGCAGCGCGGACTTGGATTTTCACGTGTACTGGGACGGAACTCAATGGCACTATCTTAAGCCATGCGCTCGCCGCTATGGGTTCCCTCTTTGATAAAGAGGAAAATGCCCTGGCCGGCATACGTCTCCCCCTTTTGCTAGAGGGGAACAAGGGGGATTTCACCGTGGGAACAATCGGGCGATCGATAGGCCCCTTTCCGACGTATTGTCCGCGTACCGCCCCGTCTTCTACTAACTCGTCACAAAGCCCGCAACGTGTAGGACGCTACAGAAACAAAAAATCCTTGGCCACAGGCCAAGGATTTCGCTAAGTTCAGTCGAATTACTTTGTCGTAGTTGTGGTCGTAGTCGTGGACGCGGCCGCGGTGCTGTCGTTTTGGGATGCGGCAATGGCTACTGCAACTATAGCCACGGTGGCGGCAATCATGCCGGCCGTCATCCCGCCGACCGCTACGGTTGTAGCCGGAACAGCACCAGCAACAGGTGCAGCGGGCGCTTGCGCCAAGGCACTGCCCGCAACAAATACGGACGCAATCAAAACAGCCAGCGCTTTCTTCATCTTTCTCTCCTGAATTTATCTGAGCAGAAACCGAACTCGAAGGAACATCCAAATAATGGGACGTAATCGGACGTTCATTATCCACAAATACCAGAAAGTTGCAAGCTTGAACCGCCTAGCTCGCATTCTCTTTGATCGCCATTATCCACAAAAAATTAGAATGTTGCAAGCCCTAGCCAGTCCGCTCCCCCCCTGCGCCCCGGAACAAATGCACGTTGGCAGTGAAATAGTCCTTATCGAGAATGATTGACGATCGACCGTCAAATCCTTTCTGCCTGCTGCAGGCGTCCAAATAGCCGCCGATTATCCCGGAGCAACGAGAGGAGAGTAGCAGCGACCCGGATGCTTAAGGTACCCATAATGCAAATTCTAATTATCTTTCTGATCTAACCATCGTTCAAACATTTCAAAGTAGACGTTCTCCAGGGACATTGCCAAGCCGCGCGCATCGCACAACGGGCACGCAGCGATCAGCTATTTCAAGAACGCTTTGTTATCGCGCACTTTCTTGTAGCCCACCTGGCGCAAGGTGAAATCGAACCAGAGCGTCCCATCCGGGTTATTGACACGAACCATTGTGTCGTAAAGCGCGAGTTGGTACAGACCGATTCCCTGCGGATAGCTCACGCCGTCCTGGATCGGCGTGACCACCTTCGCGTTCCACGTCAGTCGGAATGCCGTGAAGGAAAACGCCCCCTCCGGCGTCAGCATGGGATTTACCGTGTGCATGAGCTCCAGCACGTTTGCCAGCGTCTGGGCGCGCGCGTTGGATTGCTGTAATCTGGACACCGAAGCGAGTTCGGTATTTATCCAGCTGAACAAGGCCGCCCCCGTGCCGCTGATCAACACCATGGCGACTACCGCTTCAAGCAAGCTAAAACCTCGCTGCCTTGTCATCGCCTCAACTGCCGGAACTCACCTTGCAGGCGGGAGGAACGAGATCGAATCTTTCCATTACGTTATCGGGTGCGATCAAGGTCACTTCCCCGCCCCCGCAAATTCCGTTGAAAAGAAAAACGATCGGTTGCTTCACGCGAAGCTGCCAGCCCTCAGGCATTTCGATCGGATATTCCGCTCGGACATCAGACGCGCTGCTCGACAGCGTGACCGATTTACCGGACAAATATGCCTCGTAGCTCAATTCGCCTAAGCGGCCCAAAATCGCATCGCGTTCTGTTTTCAGCTGCGAAGTGCGCGCCATTCGCTCCATAGACGGAAACACCACCGCCGTCAGCAGCCCGACCAGGAAAAGCACAACCAGCAACTCGATCAGGGTAAATCCGCGCACTGGCATTGCGACGCGCGCCCAGTCTCAGGGGGCAGGCAGATATCCGACGTCCGCGTCTGTACCTTCGCCGCCCCGCCTGCCGTCGGCGCCGAAGGAATACAAGGCGAAGGGCTGGCCTTTTGAGCCTGGCACCGAGTACTGATATGGCGTTCCCCAAGGATCAAGAGGAACGTCATCGTCCAGATACGGTCCGCGCCAACGGCCGCGAATCTTCTCGTCCTTGGGCGAGGTGTTAAGCAGCGCCAATCCCTCCTCGGGCGTGGGAAAGCGCCCGATATCGAGACGCATCGACTCGAGCGCCCCTTTCAACATTCTTACCTGCGTCTGCGCCGTCTGCACCTTGGACGAATCGACTTTTCCGAACAGCTTAGGTCCCACTAATCCGGCCAGCAGCCCAATGATCACCAACACCACCAACATTTCGATCAAGGTAAAACCAGCAACTTGACGATCTCGATTCATTTGCGCAACCACACTAGAAAAAATTGCCAAAAAAAGTGGAACATGCAGTGGCAGCCATACCGCACCGATCTGCGCCATTTTACACGCAATGGCTATCGAACCGAGGTGCTCAAGCCCGTTATGGCCATCATGATGGCGATCATGATGGTGCCGATCACCGCGCCGATCAACAAAATGGCCACTGGCTCCAGCAGAATCAGAAACCGTTTCATGCGCTCGCTCGCTGCTGTCTCGTGCAATGTAGCCAGCGTGCGCAGCATGGCTGCCAATTCACCAGAGCGCTCACCGACCCGGATCAGGTTCAGGCCTGTTGGGGCGAACATGGCGGTCGATGTCAAAGCGTCCGCCAGGCGTTTTCCGGCGCGTAGATCGCGCAGCGCCAACTGAAACTTGAATCGCATCTCGTCCAACCGCACGGCCTCCTGCGCCAGCTCCATTGCGCGCACAATGGGAACCCGGTTCTCAAGCAATATCCCAAGCAGCGCCGCCCATCGCCCGATCTCCATCTCCACCAGCCAGCGGCCCAGCAAGGGCGCCTGGGCTAGGCGCCTCCAGGCCCACGCCCGCACGCCGGGTCTGGAAAACGCAGCCACTACGGAAAAGATCAGCGCCAGCACTCCCAGACCGAGCCACAACAGATTTTCCTTTACGAACAATCCAAACTGCAATACCCAGACCGACAACAAGGGCAGATCGGCGCGGCTGTTCTTGAGCAAGTTGGCGAATTTCGGAACGACGACGATGAAGGTCAACAAGGTCGCGCCGATACCGGACAGCACCAGCACGCTCGGATAGATCAAGGCATTGCGCATCTCCTGCTGCACCCGCTCCTCGTACTCCATCTGGGTCGCCGCATCCGCCAGCGCCTGGGCGAGTTTCCCGGTCATCTCGGCCGCTGCCGTCATCTGGTACACGTAAGCCGGCAATATCAAGCCCGAATCGGACAATGCAGCCGAAAAGCGCGCCCCCCCGCGCAAAGCGGCATGCACGCGGGAGAATGCCTCGCCGATCTGACTGGCCGCATGCGCTCCCGCAAGCGACTCGACGGCCTCGCCCAGAGGGACTCCAGCCTTCAGCAGCGTTGCCAGTTCACGCAGCGCGAGGCGCCGGTCCTGTGCCGATGCCCGGCCGCGTTTCTTGGTCCCTTTGGCCGCATCAAGCTCCAGTAACGTCGGCGTCAGCCCCTGTTGCTGCAACAGGCGCACGGCCTCGGCCTGATTCGCAGCCGGCAAGTGGCCGCTAACCGCCTGCCCGGCCGCCCCCGTTGCCTGGTAGCGAAACTCCATGCTCACCCGCCCTCGTTATCCATGCCGGTGACGCGCAACACCTCCTCCAGGCTGGTCAAACCCCGCCATGCCTTGATCAGTCCGTCCTCGCGCAGGCTGCGGCTGCCGGCAACGCGCGCCAACTGCGCCACCTCGGAAGAAGATGCGCGCCGCAGGATCGCCTTCTGCATGGCCTCGTCCACCGCAATCAACTCGTAGATGCCCAGCCGGCCGCTATAAGCCGTGCCACGGCACCGTTTGCACCCCACCGGGGCGCGCCACTGAGCAGGCGCTGACATCAATTGAGGAATGCGCGCCTGCAGCGCCTGGATGCCGGGTGCGAAAGCCGCCTCCAACCGAGCCGGCTGCGCGCACTCGCACAGTTTACGCACGAGGCGCTGTGCCCCCACCGCGCGGACCGACGAGGCCACCAGAAACGGCTCCAGGCCCATATCCAGCAAGCGGTTGAAGGCGCCGGCCGCATCGTTGGTGTGCAGGGTGGATAGCACGAGATGGCCGGTCAAGGCCGACTGCACGGCGATCGCCGCCGTTTCTGAATCGCGCATCTCGCCGATCATGATGATGTCCGGATCGTGGCGCAGGATGGAGCGCAGCGCGCGCGCGAAATCGTAACCGATGTCGCTCTGCGCCTGAATCTGCACCACCCCGCGCATCTGAAATTCGACCGGATCTTCCACCGTCACGATCTTGCGCGACTGATCGTTCACGCCCTCCAGCGCCGCGTATAGCGTGGTGCTCTTGCCCGAGCCGGTCGGCCCGGTAATCAGCACGATGCCGTGCGGCTGGGCAACCGCCTGCGTAAATTGCGCCAGATGATCCGGCTCCATGCCGAGGTGCGCCAATTGCAGTTGCGCACGCTCCTTGGGCAGCAGGCGCGCCACCACCGATTCCCCGGTGGCACAGGGGATCACCGACACGCGCACATCCAGTTCCACGCCGCTCACCCGCACCGTGAGGCGGCCATCCTGCGGCAGGCGACGCTCCGCAATATCCAATCCCGACACCAGTTTGATCCGGGACACCAGTGCATCCATGCGCGCGCGCGGCAATTCCAGATGCGTCTGCAATACGCCGTCGATCCGGTAGCGCACCACAAGTTGCCGCGCTTCTGGCTCGAAGTGAATGTCCGAGGCTCCCGCATCCGCGGCCGCGGACATGATCGCGTTGAGCAATTCGATTACCGGCGCCTCTTCCGCCAGTTCGCGCAGGTGGGCGACATCCTCCCCGCCGGGGGACTGACCGTCATCGTGCAGTTGGCGCAGTGCGGTCTCGAGATCCTGGCCGCGAGCCAGATACCATAGGCTGGCCTGCAGCGGGAAAGCCGCCGCCACCGCCTCGCGCAAGCCGCTATCCAGCGGGTTGCGGGCGACGCAATGGACGACGCCCTCCGCGCCTTGCCACAGCAGCAACTGCTGGGCCTGCAACCACTCGCCAGCCATCACGCCTGCGCCAAGCGCTTCCCTGGCCAGCGGGAGATGCTGCCAAAGCGCCTGCGCATCGAGCAGCGGCAGATCCAGTTGCTGCGCCAGGACCGGCAATAGCACATCCTCGGACACGGCTCCCATGCGCACCAGGACTGCACCCAGCCGACCGCCGGATTCGCGCTGATAGGCCAACGCGCGCTCCACTTCGGCCGCCGGTACATGGCCCTGCGCCACCAGCAACTCCCCAACCATCGCGGCCCGCTGTGCGCCTGCGTTCGTCATTTCATAGCCTCAAACCGGCATCAACGCGACATGATAGCCATTCCTTCCGGCCCCGGCGAGATCCAAATGCGGGACAAGAAGAAAGCCGACGTACAAGGCCGGCTCCAGTTCCCGGTAGCACTCGTCACGCGCCAGGTCGAACCTGAACTGGAATGAAAAAAGGCGGCTTGCGCCGCCTTTTTTTTTACTTCTGCAACCACTCGCCAAGTTACACGGGTATTTCCACCCCCGGCGAGGTATGCGAACCAATTACTCCTTGCCGTGAATGATGGAGAATTGGCCGCTCGGCGTGAATACGTAGGTCTGCACATCCATGCCATTGGTCGGCGCAGTGAGTCGAACACGCGGACGCGCACCTACCGCCTGCGCGCCAAGTACTCCCTCGATAGCCGAGGAGGTTATCGTGGCGGCCCCACCGGACACCAAGTTCGAAACAAGCGTCCCGGATGTGCCAACAACACCAGTCGTTTCATTGATAAATGCTCCAGAAACGTTGGCCGTGACCGTACCGGTATTAATGATGCGCAGAATCGTCGACCAGCCCGTATTCGCCGCCGGCACGTAGTTGCGTACGTCCACCTGCGAGCCGTTGTATGCCAGCGTGTACAGGCTGCCAGCCGCCGTGGTCGCCGCATCCGTAGTGGTCGTCTTCGTGAACGTAAAGCTCGCCGTCGGCGTGCCAAGCGGTATCTGCGCCGTGGTCGCCGGCACAGTAAGGCAGACGTAGTTAGCAGTCCCTGATGTCGGCAATGTGCCGCCCGAGAACGTGAAGGTCGTCAACGCGGTGTTCAGGGTGCCCGAGCTACCTGCGACAATGCCAGCCGTGCAAGCAAGGTCCGTGGTCAGCGCCATGGTGGACGAGGCTTTGAAGGTCCCGGTAACCGTGCCGGCGAGAGTCGCCGCCGTGCCACGGCCCGCTATTGTATAGGCAGTCGTGCCGTCGACGGCCATCGTCGTGGCAACGTTCGTAAATGTGAGACTGCCGAGGTTAACGACGGTCGTGGAATTGGCGTTGGACGACGTCGTACCGGGCGCCGTAAAGCGGCTGCCAGGAGTGGTCGCCAATAGATCCACCTTCTGCGTCTCCGCCACTGCGAAAGTGCTGGATGCAGCAATTGCGGCAGTGATCGCCGAGCCAGAAGTTGCCAAAGTTACGGCAGTGCTTGCGCCATTGTCCAGATCAGCCGGCAAAGCGGTGCTCGCGCTAGGCGAACTCGAGGAACTCGCCATCGAGCCTTGAATCGTGACAGCACCGGCAGCAGCAGCCAGGGTGGTGTTAACGGCGCCCACGCTATTCGCTGCAGGGGTCCAAGTCATGGTACCGCCTACGCCAATGGTCTGGTTAACGGTGCTGGTGTTGGTAATGGTAACCCTTACCGTCGACGAGTCAGTGACTATCGAGGTCGCAGTTGCGGCCAAGCCCGAGATGCCGGCGCCAAAAGCAAAATCGGCGACCGTCGCGGCCGCGAATGTTCCGCCGCTCAATCGCAGATACGCATAGATAACGCCGGAGGGGTTGATGACAATGCCGCCGGGGGTATTGAAAGTGTAGACCGCGGCCGAGGGTTTAATGAGCACGTTCGTAGCAGAAGCACTCGACCCGAACAGCTCTGTGGCAAACTTGACCGCTGTAGCAGACATTACACCCGCTTGCGCGCCGCCCGCCATATTCAGCAAGGCGCTGGCTACAGCTGCGTGAAGAATTACATTACTTCTTTTCATATTTTAACTCCATAAAATAGTTGATCAAACTATGTGCAGACACCTAGGTTGGTTCATCATGCAGCTTGCGTGCAAGTCTTAAAAAAACAGATTTAAGGCACATCGGTAATATAGCAGGCTAAAGCAATGTGTCAAGTGAACTAATTCGCACTCAAGCACAAGCACCGCACACCAACTCACCTATGCCACCCTTAACTGTCGACGAAGTATAGCAACGCGAAGCGACGTGTCAACGCCGAGCCACCTTTTTCTGGAAGGCTGTTGCAGAAAAACAACAGGTTTGCTATTTCTTGTCATTTCTTTCTATTTTTCTTTATATTCGCCGAAAATTTGCTTCGAAACAGAGCGATACCTCGGCTGGACACATCGTGCTAGGATCAAGGTGGTTTTGGCTGGCAAGCAAATGCAATAGCGTTCAGCCGGCCTCGAATTGCCCGCTTGACGGATGCCAGATGCTCCCTTCTCTTCACCCGCTTTGGCGCAAGCTAAGCTCCCAGCATGGCTTCACTCTGGTGGAGATGCTCGTGGTATTGATCATTGTCGGCATGGTCAGCGGCCTGTTGTTCGAAGGCGCCACACAGCTAATGGGCATGCAAGCGCGGCTCGAACGTCAACTGAAAGCGCTGCGCGGCGATGCCTTGAGCGCGGACTGGTTGCGCCAGGTGGTGCAGGGCCTGCAACCGGATTACCCGGAGGGCAAGCAGGTTTTCAAGGGGTCGCCACGCGGCTTTTCCGGCCTGAGCACCAATCCGCTTGCGTCCGGCTACGGCGCGCTGCAACCATTCGCAGTGACGCTTGCGCACGATGTGGCGACAAACAGGATGTTGTTGCGCTATGGCGGCGCAAACAATGCATCCGTCCTGTTGAGTTGGACGGGCGACCGCGGAGGCCTGCGCTACCTGGATGAACGCGGCGAAGCGCACGAGGACTGGCCTCCGCCGCTCGGCTTGTGGCCGCAGCTGCCACGGGCGATCACCCTGGAGGGGGAAGGCAATGGCGCATCGTGGTTGATCGCCGCCGCGCCGTTCGGGCCGAGCTCGCCGTTCCCGCGTCCGCGCGATATAGTCGGAGCCACGCGGTGACAGCGCTCCGCTCGGTGCAAGCGGGCCGGAGCATCCAGCGCGGATTCGTGCTGGCCGCCACGTTGTGGATGCTGGCGATTCTGACCGTGTTCGCAATCTACTTCGCCCAGCGCATTCAGCGAGCCCGGGAACTGACACAACTGGCCGCGACGCATGCAGCGGCCTTGCTGGACCTCAGCAATACGCGCGCCGAAATTCTGTTTCGAATCGCCACCACCCCTTTTTCAATTTATGGCCTCGGCACTTCGGCAAACGACGCGATCGCGTTGGACGACCGCCCTTACCTGGAGCCGGGCGATACGCTAGTCCGGTTGCAGGACAACCGCGGACTGCTCAATCTGAATCTAGCCGACGATGATCGCCTCGATCGTTTTCTCAATGTGTTGGGGGCGCCTGCCACCAGCCGCGCCGCATTGATCGATGCATTGCGCGATTACATCGACGAGGATGACCTGAAGCATTTGAACGGCGCCGAAGCCACGGATTACGCGGCGGCGGGCCTGCCCGCGCCGCGCAATGCCAAACTGGTCACGCCGATGGAAGCACGAAGGATTTACGGCTGGGCAGCCGTGGCGCAGCTATGGCAAGATAATCTGCTGCCCAGGCTCGCCAGCACAAGCGGTTCGTATTCGCTCAATCCGAACACGGCCTCCTGGCAGGTGCTGGCAACCATGCGCGGAATGACGCCTGAGGGGGCGCTAGCCATAGTTCAGGCACGCAAGCTTGCGCCCATTGTCAATCCCGAACAGATCGAAGCGCTGACCGGAATCCGAATATCCACCGATCCGTTCCAGGCCGGTGCACTCGCTTTTCCCGCCGACAGCGTGCGCGTCACGCAACAGCCCAAGGCGATGAGTTGGGGCTGGGAATACAACGTAACGCTCACACCGGTCAGCGATACGGCGCCATGGCGCATTGACTATTCTTATCGTGTTGAATTACCATCCTTCGATGCCGCTAGGCAACCCGTACGGCCTCTTCCGGCGCGCGTGGCGCCCACCGCGTCTCAACCTGGGAGCCTTGTTCCATTCCTCTGACCGTGTATAGCCAATTACGGCGCGCATTGCGCCTCAATCCGAGGATCTTCGTCCATTTCCCCGACCACGTGCAGCAGCCGGACGCCGGTTTTGGCAAAATCGAATGGGTGCTGACCCGGGGGTTGTGCCATTTCAAGCTGATTGACCTGTCGCACGTTCCCTTGCGCGAACGTGCGCGGGCGTTGTCGCTGCAAGTCGGGCAGTTCAGCCCCTATGCGAGGAGCGACCATTATACGGTGTGGCAGGATGGCAGAGCCCTAGTCTGGTATTGGGACCGGGAATCCGTGCAACGCCGCATGAGGGAGGCGGGGCTGGCGCCGGAGCGGGTACGGGTGCTACCGGAAAGCGTTCTTTACGCGCAGGGTAATTCCGGATTGCGTCTGATCAGGAATCTGCAGGGCGTGGAAGGACAGTCTTGGCAGGATGGTCGTCTGCTGCAATCCCGCTGGTGGAAAGACGTTCCCGACGCAGCCGAGTGGCTTGCGTTTCAGCGTGACCTCGGCTTGGGCAGCGAAACACGTCAAGCGGAAGCGCCGCCGCCGCTCGGGCTCGAACTGCATCATGCGCCACAGTTCGTCTCTAGTGCCCGCGGCGAAGGCGCGAACTGGCGTGATGAGCGCGTCCTCTATGCGCTGCTCGTCCTGGCGCTCTTTATCCCCACCGCATGGGCCGGCGCAAAGCTGATCAAGTCAGAACTGGCGAGGCGGGCGGTCCTGGACTCGACTGCCGAGCTCGAGGGTAAGGCCGCGCCGCAGATGAAGGCGCGCGAGCAGGCCCTGCGCGCGGCGGCGCGCTCCCAAGCCCTGCACAATCTCGATCCGTATCCAAACCAGCTCGAATTGATGGCGAGGGTCGCAGGCGCCCTGCCAAAGGGGGCCACATCTCTCAAGGAGTGGGACTTCCGTGACGGAAAGCTGAAAATCGTGCTGGTGCTGCAAAACGAAGCGTTTTCAAGCAGCGCGCTCGTCGGCGCCCTGCAGAAAGCCGGCGGTTTCGACAATGTGCAGGCTGCGCCTGGCACCGACCCCAAGATACTGGCCATCAACATGGATGTCGCCGGCGTTAACGCGGTTCCCCATGCTTGAACAACTTCAGGCGGAGCTCAAGGGCAATGCACGATTGCGCATTGCGATCGTACTGATTTTCGCCGTGCTTTGGCTCTACCTCATCCTCGTGATGCGCGATGCGCTTGACCACAGCGCGCGCGAGCATCGCAGCGCCGCGGTCAAATTGGGCAGGCTGCAATCGGTCATCGAACAAGGAGACTGGACAGAACGGTTGAATGCTGCGAAGACCTTACAGGCGCAAATGGAAGGTGCGCTTTGGCGCGGCGACACCTTGGGCCTGGCGCACGCTTCCTTTCAGGATTGGCTCAATCAACAGATGCAGCGGGCCGCGGTATCGCGCCCTGTCATTTCGATGGGAACCGCCACCGAGGAAGCGCCGGGCGAGCAGGCGCGCGCGGCAGGACTGGACGACTTGTGGAAGGTAAGAGCGAAACTGGCATTCGACTTCAACCCCGAAAGTCTTAACAAGCTGCTCCTACAGATGATAAGCCATACGCAGCATGTCGCAATCGAGAATCTGCGTATCACCAAGGAGCCGATCCCGCGCGTCGAAATCGTGGCAACTGCGTATTTCCAGAAGTCCGAACCTCAGCCATCGCCGGGCCAATAGCCATGCAGACCTTTCTTGATCACCTTGGCAAACTGACCGCGCTAGCGCTGACGCTCGCCGCGGGCCTGTCATGGTGGCTTGCACCGGAACCACCGGCATGGCAACCGGCGCAGGGGCAGGACGCATCACTGGCGCTGCCGCCCGTCGCGCACAGCCGCGCGGAAAAGTCGGCCGAGAAGTCGGTCGCCGCCATTGTCGCGGCCAACCTCTGGGGAAGCGTTCAAACGGCGGCCGCGGAATCGCTGATTGCCCCGGAATGGCGGTTTTCCGGGGTAGTGGCAAACGGGCAGGAAAAATTGGTCATGATCACGATCGAGGGGCAGTCCGTGCAAGCGTTGAAGGTGCGCGACCAGCTTCCCGGGGGTGCTACAATCCTGCGCATCGGTGATGATCATTTGTGCCTGCTTATCAACGGCAAGAAACGCAAATTGGACCTTTTCTGACAATGCTGAAACTCCGCGGCCTGACTCGCGGCACGCTTCCGGTTTTGCTGACCGTTCTGCTAGCTTCCTGCGCGACCGAGTCGCCGCTGATTCCGCCGCCCCTTGAACTGCGCAAGGAGGCCGCGCCGAACACGACGACCGATTCTGCCCAGCGGGACGAAGTTGCAACGCCTGTCTCCGGCGAGACACCCAAGCCTCCGGCGCCGCCAAAGTCAAGCACCGTCAAGCAAGCCCCTCCCGCTACGGCCGCCGCAGACGAGAAGGCGGAGATCACCTTGATGGTCGACCAGTTGTCTTTGCCCAATTTCATCCAACTGGTCTACGGAACTATCCTCAAGGCGAATTTCAGTGTCGATCAGCAGGTTGCGACGCGCACCGATCTGGTGACGCTGCGCACGCCAAGCGTGCAAACGCCGTCGCAGGTAAGACAGACCGCGAGAATGCTGTTGAAAAGCTACGGCATAGCGGTGACCGATGTTGGCAATTTTCTGCGCATCGTGCCCGATAACACGATGCAGGGTTACGCGCCCGAGATCCGGCGCGGACGTGCGTTGCCCGAAACACCCTTGCCGCTTCGACCAATCTTCCAGGTGGTTGAACTGAATGCCGTTCAGACCAACGAGGTTGCGGCATGGCTAGGCAGGATGTACGGTCAAAGGGTGACCATCGTTGAAGACAGCGTTCGAAACGCCCTACTCGTCAGCGGCCAATCGGACGAAGTGGTTTCGGCAATGGAAACTATAAGCGTACTTGATCAACCGCGAATGCGGGGGCAACACAGCGCGCGTATCGACCCGATGTTCTGGTCGGCGCAGGAGATGAGTGCCAAACTCATCGAAATTCTTTCAGCCGAAGGTTACCGGGTGTCCAATAACACTAACGCCAACACACCTGTCATGATCCTGCCGATTCAGGGGATCAATGCGGTCATCGTGTTCGCCGGCGACCCCGCCATCGTTGCGCATGCGGTCGACTGGGCAAAGGAACTTGACAAGCCCACCAGCAAACAAGGGGGATTCTTCACTTACAAGGTACGCTATTCCGATGCACAGCAACTGGCGGTCACGGCGCGTGAACTGCTTGGGGCAACGACCGCGATTCCCGCGACGGCCGGGACTCCAGCGCAAGCGCAAACCGCCAGATCGCGCGTGGTAGTCAATGCGGCTACGAACAGCCTTATCTTTCAGGGCAGCACGGAGGATTACACCGGCATTCTCAATCTTCTGCAGCAGTTGGACCAACCCGCCAAGGCAGCGTTGATCGAGGTGACGGTGGCGGAGGTCAATCTGTCCGATGCCGAGCAGCTAGGGGTCGAATGGACACTAAATCAGGCCAACGTGGGTGGTGCAATCTGGACCGCCGGGACCCTGGGTGGACTGGGGATCGGAACTGGCGGATTGACCGTAAACCGATTCAGCTTGGCAGGCAGCCCCCGCATGATCATCAACGCGCTTGCCAGTAACAACCGCGCCAGGATACTGTCAAGCCCGCGAATCCTGGCGCGCAATGGAGAAGTCGCGACGATCCAGGTTGGACAGGAAGTACCCATCATCACCAGCCAGCAGACCACCCCCACGACCGGCGGGACCGGCGGCATATTGCAGCAAGTGCAGTATCGGAATACCGGGGTCATCCTGAAGGTAAAACCGATTATTCACGCAGGCGATCGGATCGAACTGGAGGTGTCGCAAGAGGTGAGCACTCCGCAGAACACGACGACCGGGGTTTCGACTTCCCCGACTATCAGCACGCGCAAGGTGGACACCAAGCTTTCATTAAAGGATGGCGCCACCGTCATGCTGGGCGGACTGATGTCCCGCAACCAGTCAAAAACAAAAGGCGGCGTACCGCTTCTCATGGACATTCCCATCTTGGGACAGTTGTTCAGCGTTGACACCGATACCAGCAACACAACCGAGCTGATGATACTGATCACGCCGTACATCATTGCCGACGACAAGGACGCCCAGGCAATTACCGACGCGTTTCGCGGCCGTATGGGCGATTGGGCACGCAAAGCTTCGCCGCCGGTTTCAAAGCAGGGGGACGCAAATCCGCGGCGCCCAGGTGAGCCTGCACAGAATTTGGTTGGAGGAGCCCAGGCCTTGCCCCCGATACCCGCGGACCTGCCGAACGCAAACCCTCCGCCAGCCGCGGGAACCACCCCGCCAATCGTTACGAAGCATTAGCCATACGGATGCAAACCCGGCGCCGGCATTTTCTCAAATTGGTTTGTGCGGTACTTGCCAGCGGCTGTGGAGCGCTGCTGCGCCCTGTTTCCGCGCTAGCCGCCGACTGGAACAAGAAAGGATTTGAAGCGCGCAGTCTCGCGGACGTGCTGAAAAGCCTCAATGCGGGGTCTCCCGCCGGCAGCAAGAGCATTCAACTGAAGATGCCCGAAATCGCGGACGATGACACCGACGTGCCGATATTTGTCGCCAGCAAGATCCCCAATACCCAGATGATCGCCGTCATCGTCGAAAATAATATCCATCCGCTGGCAGCGAGCTTTCTATTTTCAAATGGCGCCGATCCGGCTTTTTCCGCCCATTTGAAAGTCAGGAGAACTTCACGGATCGCCATTGCAGTCCAGGCAGACGGCAAGTATTTCCTCGCGTCCAAGGAAGTCAAGGTTGCGGCGGCCAATTGCGCACCATAGGAAAATGGACGTTGTCAGCATCCAAATCGCTTTCCTTCGCCCCAGCCAGCTCCGCCCGCTGACCGATGCAGCTCTTTACGCAAAATGACTGACCCGATTACCCTGGAGCTGCATCGAAAAGATGATGGGACAGAAATCGAGATACGCGTTCTACACCCGATGGAACCAGGTGACACCTTGCCAAAACAGTCCGGGCGCCCTCGAGCGCCTTGGTTCTTGCAGTCGATCGTGATCCGGTTGAACGACAAGACGCTGGTGGAAGGGCAATTAAGCGCAGCGCTTACAAAAAATCCCAGGTTCAGTTTCACATTTTCCGGCATCAAGACCGGAGACAAATTCACGGTCTACTGCACCGACAACAAGGGGCGGGAACTCAGGAGCGAGGTTGTAGCCCAATTCAGCCGCGCCTGAGTCGAGACCATGGCTGTTAGCGTTCCCCGGAGCTTGCCCCTTGAGGTCGCATTGCGACAAGCGCTCGCCCACCATCAGGCGGGGCGCCTGTCCGAGGCGGAAGATCTGTACCGGGCCATCCTGCAGGCCCAGCCCGCTCACCCGGATGC
>SCTX01000010.1 GCA_004298385.1 Betaproteobacteria bacterium
GGGATGCCCGATAAGGCGGTGAAGATTGCTCCGCCGTGCTGGCCGCCGAAGCCTGCACCAATATCGCCATCACTTCGCCCTGCAGGGAGCGATGATTGCGTTCGGCGCGGGTCTTCAACCTGCGCGCGAGCGCGTCGGGCACGTTGCGTATGGTCAAGGTCTGGGACATGGCATCACCTAGCGGCAAAAGACATAATGCATGCATTATAGCAGCATTTTGCAAAGCATTCGCAGCGCCGAAGATGTCCGTCCCGGCAAAGCGCAGCGGCCGCCCGCGCGAATAGGGTAGCCGGGCGAAATCATCGCCAAACTGAACCAGGAACTCGTCGCGGTCACGCGCATGACCGACGTCGAGGAGCAGCTCCGGCGCCAGGACATCGAGCCCATGACCAGCACGCCCAAGGAATTCGCGGCGTTCCTGCGCGCCGACATCAGGAAACTCAATCCCGCGGGCCTGGTCCCGGTGCTCATCGACGGCGGAAGCGTGCTCACCGAGTCGCGCATCATCAGCGAGTACCTGGAGGACGCCTATCCGCAGCCGCGCCTCTCCCCCGAGGGCGCGTATGCCCGCGCGCGCATGCGCCTGTGGACCAGGTACGCGGACGAAGTGGCGGCCGAGGCGGTGAAGCTCCCGTCCTTCGTCAAGAACATCCAGCCGGAACTGCAGCGCATGCCGCGCGCAGAAGCGCTCGCCGCGATCGAGCGCATACCCGAGGCGCGCGTGCGCGCGCGCTGGCGCAAGGCGGCGACCGGCGGCATCTCGGCAGACGACTTGAAGCCGTCCATCGCGCGCCTGACCGAGATGGTCGAGCGCA
The DNA here is from genome assembly GCA_004298385.1 of Betaproteobacteria bacterium. GTDB lineage: Bacteria > Pseudomonadota > Gammaproteobacteria > Burkholderiales > SG8-39 > 2-12-FULL-64-23. The sequence continues at coordinate 816 of SCTX01000010.1, forward strand.
TGGATCGCGCCCTGCAGGATGCGCCGTGGCTCGCCGGCGACGAGTACAGCCTCGCCGACATCGACATCGCGCCGTTCGTGCAGCGCCTCGTGCGCATCGACCTGTTCGGCCTCGTCGCGGCGCGCCCCCGGGTCAACGACTGGTATGCGCGCATGACTTCGCGCCCGGCCTATGCCAGCGCGATGCCGCCTTCGGGCTCCGAGGGGGGTCAGGCCGCGGCCGCCTGAGATCTGTGCAGCGCGCTTGCGGTCAGGCGCTCAGCACGACCTTGCCGAAATGCGCATTGGCACACTTGTGCTGGAACGCCGCCGCTGCCTCGGCGAGCGGGAAGTTGCGGTCTATCAATGCAAATTGGGTCAGAGAAACAAACTTGTCTTTAAGTCTGGGCCTACTCTTTGTCAAGTCCAGGCAGCTATAAGAGCCAGGAAAGAATTTGACTCTGAGCTGACCCCTTTTGTTTCCCGCTGCACGTCAAAGGGAGTCTATCTCCGCATCCGCTACTCCCTCTCGACGAAGGGCTCGCGACAATTTGCGGATGCATTGTTCAACTGTCTTCCGCCGATCAAGCGGAACAGAGGCAATCTTCGCGCGTGACAATACAAGCTTCATTGCGTTCAAAATGAAAGTTACTTGGCCTTCGCTTAGTTGGTGTTTATGGAAGACTAGTACATCCGGATAGCCTTGGGCAACCTTAAAGGGATAGTGTCGATGACTTTCGTTTACGGCCTGATCAGCAATAATGCGATGCGCCTCGACGAAAGCCTCATACGCTTCCGTTGGATCGCCAGTCGCTGCACAGCTATCAACTAGATATCGTGCATATTGATTATCGATTTGGAAAGTCAAGAAGCCCGGTGTTCTGCGTGCTACACCATATGCGTTTTGCAAATAGAGCATCGCTCTTTCGCTATCACGCGCAAAGAACCTAGAAATCGCGTATTGAAGCCAATACAACGGGTCCTCCTCGAGATTCGTACCACGACGAATCTCCTCGAAAAACCAAGAGACGCTGTCTGCGTTCTTAGTTGTATCGACAAATAATTGCAAATTCCGGAATACATAAAGCGATGAAGGAAAGTCGTGACTGAAGTACGAGTCTTCATTGTCATAACGTCTGGGTTTGAATCCGATACCTGCCCGCATCGCACGTTGTATGGCCGCCGCGACGACTCCGAGAACTTCACTTGCGGTTACCAACTCGCGGAGAAAGTAGGAGCCAAACAGTGCCGAGTTCAAAGCAAAAGTAGTTCCACGAATCGAATAAAGATGACTTCGAAAATCGGATCGCCGCCGTGAAAACTCATTGAGGGCTGTGTGGCTGCTAAGTCTGGCAAGTGTCGAGGTGTTGATCGCGCCCGACGTTACGCTAATAGCAGTTGCCAGAATCAGAAATGTGCGTTCATTCTGGGACAACGCTTCAGCAGTTAGAGCTTGCTTAACGCGCTCGGAAATATCGGCAGACTTGACAATATGCAAGAGTATTGACGAAATCTCGGAGCGGCATTCTCTAGTAATAAACGTCTTCTTTGCAAGCGGATCCATCCCTGCTCGGCGTCCCCACAAACCAGCTGAATCGAGCACGCTGATAAATTTGTCCGGATCATCCTGCTCAAGAACATCCAGCCGATGCTCAAAGATCGTAGTGATTCCGCAATCCTCTAGCCATTTGTCGGAGACTCTCGCATCATACTTAGATGAGCGTTCTGTGAAGATGATGCGCAGGTCCGGTGACCGTTGATTTCCGAGCGCCTTAATAGCCTGCTCGTTTGCAATAGCGCCATCAAATAGCACCGCCACCTTTCCTGCGTATCCAGAAATCTCCGAACACTCCGACGTCGTCCCAGCAGCGTCTCCCTTTGACTGAAATACTGTCCATCCTGCTGCGAGCAACTTGAGACCGACGCGATGTAGGGCAACCGTCTTACCATTACCCAAGCGGGAAACGATTGCGATGTCATAGCCCTTCTTGACCGCGTCTAAGAGGTCTGTTTCGTCCGTTCGGTCGATGGTGTACGCGTCGCCAGGCAGTCGCCGCGCCAAGTCGCCATGAACCAGTTCAGTCTTGAGATGACCATACATCAAGAGCGCGAATCGATCCTGATCATTCGCGTGAGCCGGGATGCTGGGTTGGACGATGTGCTCGAAATACCGCAGAGGACGTTTTGGCGACCGGTTGACTCCTACGGTTGAAAACTCCTTCCGCAGCGCTTCGGTGAACATCTCGCCTGTTGCGGCGAAAACGCGGCCGAAGTTTTCTAGGCGGCGCGACGCAATTGAACCAATGCTAGTTCCATTAAGGAAGCCAACCGTATTCCTAGTCTGGTCACCGACAAGCAATCGGGCTACGTCAAGATCCGCTAGGCGGTAGCCAATGAATGCCGTGGCTCCTGCAAACGAAACGTCCCGTTCAAATAGATCACCCCACCTAGTTCCTTCAAGATTATTGCTGGCGTAACTGCCAAAACTCAGGCGTAACGTTGCGTCTGCGTGATCCTTAACAGCATGAGTGAAGATCCCATTGAGGTGAATACAAAGCGCGTTCTGCGGTAGGTTCGCTGGATACACTTCTAGGGCGCTGTAAGAGGCGATTGGGCGGTTTCTCGAGTCAAAAGCAAACTCCACCGCATTGTCATAGTTGGTTGTGTAAATTCGTCTCCAGGGGTATTTCGTTACCAATTCAATCTGCCAATCTTCGAGTCCCTGAACAGTAAAAAGCTTTCGCATGTGATCTGCCGTCGCGAGGGACTTCTTTGCGTCAGAAAGACAATAGTCGGCAATGGTAGTGAGTTCGTTCTCTAAATCGGAATCTGTCGGAGTTTCGCCGATGGCGTTAAAGAGCTCCCGCTTTAGTTTGTCGCCATTCGGAATCGCCTTGCCCAGCGCATTCTTCGCTTGCATAGAAAATCCGGCCCCCAGGAAGAGGATCGCATCGCCTCGCGATAGACTCTCGACAACTTGTTCAACGAATTGTCTCAATTTTGCTCTCCTATCGTTAGATAGTGGGCTAGGTCAGAACGCAGTGCTTCTTCCTGAACCGCTGTTAAAGAGTTCTTGTTTTTCTAGTATTCGAGGCAAGTCTAGCAGAGACTAGTTGGTGGGGGGCAAGCAATCAATTTGAACGATCATGTATCTTCGAGTTACCTCATGTTTCCCTTGCACCTAGAACTGAATCCGGGAAACTACATACTCCGTCGATACTGCCCTCCCACCTCAAACAGCGCATTCGTGATCTGCCCGAGCGAGCAGCAGCGCACCGCGTCCACCAGCACTTCGAACACGTTCTGATTGTCGATCACCGCCTGCTGCAGGCGCAGGAGCATGGGGCCGGACTCGTCCTTGTGCCGCGCCTTGAAGTCGCGCAGTCGTTTCAACTGCGATTGCTTTTCCTCTTCGGTGGAGCGGATCAGTTCGATTTTCTGCGGCACGTCGCCTGAGTGCGGGTTGCGGAAGGTGTTGACGCCGATGATCGGGTAGGAGCCGTCGTGCTTCTTGTGCTCGTAGACCATCGACTCTTCCTGGATCTTGCCGCGCTGGTAGCCGGTCTCCATCGCGCCGAGCACGCCGCCGCGCTCGGAGATCGCCTCGAATTCCTTCAGCACCGCCTCTTCGACAAGGTCGGTGAGTTCGTCGATGATGAAGGCGCCCTGGTTGGGGTTCTCGTTCTTCGCCAGGCCCCACTCGCGGTTGATGATGAGCTGGATCGCCATCGCGCGGCGCACCGATTCCTCGGTGGGCGTGGTGATGGCCTCGTCGTAGGCGTTGGTGTGCAGGCTATTCGTATTGTCGTAGGTCGAGATCAGCGCCTGCAGCGTGGTGCGGATGTCGTTGAAGGCGATCTCCTGTGCGTGCAAGCTACGCCCGCTAGTTTGCGAGTGGTACTTGAGCTTCTGGCTGCGCTCGTTGGCGCCGTAGCGGTTTTTCATCGCCACCGCCCAGATGCGCCGAGCGACGCGGCCGATCACGGTGTACTCCGGGTCCATGCCGTAGGAAAAAAAGAACGACAGGTTCCCCGCGAAGTCGTCGATGTGCATGCCGCGCGCGAGGTAGGCTTCCACAAAGGTGAAGCCGTTCGCGAGCGTGAACGCGAGCTGGCTGATCGGGTTCGCCCCGGCCTCGGCGATGTGATAGCCCGAGATCGACACCGAATAGAAGTTCTTCACGTTGTGGTGGACGAAGTATTCCTGGATGTCGCCCATCACCTTCAATGAAAACTCGGTCGAGAAAATGCAGGTGTTCTGGCCCTGGTCTTCCTTCAGGATGTCGGCCTGCACCGTGCCGCGCACGGTGGCGAGCGTCCAGGCCTTGATCTTGGCGTATTCGTCCTCGGTCGGTTCGCGCTTGTTGTCGGCGCGGAACTTCTCGACCTGCTGGTCGAGCGCGGTGTTGAGGAACATCGCCAGGATGGTCGGCGCCGGGCCGTTGATGGTCATCGACACCGAGGTGTTCGGGCTGCACAGGTCGAACCCGTCATATAACACCTTGATGTCGTCCAGCGTGGCGATCGATACGCCCGAATTGCCGACCTTGCCGTAGATGTCGGGGCGCTCGTCCGGCTCGAAGCCGTACAGCGTCACGGAATCGAACGCGGTCGAGAGGCGCTTCGCCGGCATGTCTTTCGACACTTGCTTGAAACGCTTGTTGGTGCGGAACGCGTCGCCCTCGCCCGCGAACATGCGCGTTGGGTCCTCGTTCTCGCGCTTGAAGGCGAACACGCCGGCGGTGTAGGGAAACGAGCCGGGCACGTTCTCCAGCAGCAGCCATTTCAACAGCTCGCCGTGGTCTTCAAAGCGCGGCAGCGCCACCTTGCGGATGGTGCTGCCCGACAGCGTGGTGGAAGTGAGCTTGGTGCGAATCTCGTGGTCGCGGATTTTCACCACGTATTCGTCGCCCGAGTAGGCCGATTGCATCTGCGGCCACATTTCCAGCAGCTTCTTCGCGCGTACATCGAGCTTGGCGTCGCGCTCGTCGATCAATTTGTCCAGCGCCTCCGGCGAGGGAGCCGCGCATTTGTCCGCGAGCAGCATGAGCTTCGCCGCGCTGAGCTGCTGGCGCTCGCGCGCGAGGCGCGACTGCTCGCGCGCGAAGCCGCGGTAGGCGCGCACGCATTCCGCGATTTCGGCGAGGTAGCGGCTGCGCGCGGGCGGCAGGATCACCGCCTTGTTGCTGGAGGCGCGCACCTTCACCTTGGGCAGTTTGCCCGATTTGCATTTCAGGCCCAGCTCGACGAGCCGCGGCAACAGCGCCTGGTAGAGCGCGGTGACGCCGTCGTCGTTGAAGCGCGAGGCGATGGTGCCGTACACGGGCATGGTTTCCGGCGGGAACTTGAACGCGTCGCGGTTCCTCTGGTATTGCTTCCTCACGTCGCGCAGCGCGTCGGCCGCGCCCTTGCGATCGTACTTGTTGATGGCGACGAAGTCGGCGAAATCGAGCATGTCGATTTTCTCGAGCTGGCTGGCGGCGCCGAATTCGGGCGTCATCACGTAGAGCGAGACGTCGACGAGCGGCACGATCGCGGCGTCCCCCTGGCCGATGCCCGAGGTCTCGACCACGATCAGGTCGAACCCGGCCACCTTGCACGCGGCGAGCGCCTCGGGCAGCGCCTCGGAGATCTCGGAGCCGGCGGCGCGGGTGGCGAGGGAGCGCATGAAAATACGGCTGCCGTTGATGGCGTTCATGCGGATGCGGTCGCCCAGGAGCGCCCCGCCCGACTTGCGCCGCGACGGATCCACCGCGATCACGGCGATGTCGAGCGCATCCTCCTGGTCGAGGCGAAAGCGCCGGATCAATTCGTCGGTGAGCGAGGACTTGCCCGAGCCGCCGGTGCCGGTAACGCCCAGGGTCGGGATGTCCAAGGTTGCGGCTTCCTTGAATATGGCGTCGCGCAGCTTGGAATCACAGGTTTTGTTTTCGAGCGCGGTGATGAGTTGCGCCAGCGCGCGGTGCGCTTTCACCCGGTCCGCGCCTTTGACGATTTTCAGGTCGCGCGGCGCGTACTGCGCGAGGTCGACGTCGCAGCGCATGACCATGTCGTTGATCATGCCCTGCAGGCCTATTTTCTGGCCGTCCTCGGGCGAGTAGATGCGCGCCACGCCGTAGGCCTGCAGCTCGGTGATTTCGTCGGGCACGATCACGCCGCCGCCGCCGCCGAACACCTGGATGCGCTCGCCGCCGCGCTCGCGCAGGAGGTCGAGCATGTACTTGAAGTACTCGACGTGGCCGCCCTGGTAGGAGCTGATGGCGACGCCCTGCGCGTCTTCCTGCAGCGCCGCGGTCACGACCTCTTCCACCGAGCGGTTGTGGCCGAGGTGGATCACCTCGCAGCCGCTGCCCTGCAGGATGCGGCGCATGATGTTGATCGAGGCGTCGTGGCCGTCGAAGAGCGAGGCCGCGGTGACGAAGCGCACCTTGTGCTTCGGCTTGTAGACGGTCAGCTTGGCGCTGATGGACAGGTCGGTCATGGCAACCTCAGTGCTGACACTTGAGTACCGGGCAGTCTAATTGACGTTTACGTTAACATCAATTTGGCTGAAACCGGAACTTGAATCCGAGCAATAGTTTAACAGGCGGGGCAGATGGCGGTCTCGGGGTATCCCCGAGATCCCCGAATGGGCGCGGGTGATTCTGTTCGCGCCGAGGTGGGGATTCAACCTCGTTTTGGGTAAAAGCGTTTAAAACCGTGGCGGCGCGCGCTAGGACAGCAATTTGCGCAGCTCGGTCTTCAGCACTTTGCCGGTGCTGTTCTTCGGCAGCGCCTCGACATAGCGGTAGGACTTGGGCCGCTTGAAGCGGGCGATGTTGTCCAGGCACAGCGCGTCGAGCTCTGCCGCATCCGGCTGCTTGCCGCGTGCGACGATGAACGCAATCACCACTTCGCCCCACTCCGGGTCGCTTTTGCCGACCACCGAGACTTCGCTCACCGCGGGATGCCGCAGCAGCACCTCCTCCACCTCGCGCGGGTAGATGTTGGAGCCGCCCGAAATGATCATGTCCTTGCTGCGGTCCTTGAGGGTGAGAAAGCCCTCTTCGTCGAGGCAGCCCATGTCGCCGGTGTGCAGCCAGCCGCCCCTCAATGTTTCCGCGCTCGCTTGCGGGTTGTCCCAGTAGCCCAGCATGACCGGATCGCCGCGCACCAGGATCTCGCCGATCTTGCCCGCGGGCAGCGGACGGTCGTGCTTGTCGCCGATCATCACCTCGACGCCGGTGAAGGCCTGGCCGACCGAAGCCAGGCGCTGCTCGTAGCGCGGATAGGCGGTATCGGCGTGGATGGCCTTGCCCATGGCGGTGATGGTCATGGGCGATTCGCCCTGGCCGTAGATTTGCGCCAGCTTGTAGCCGAAGCGCGCCATCGCCGCCTTGCAGTCGGCGACGTACATCGGCCCGCCGCCGTAGGTGATGGTCTTGAGATTGCGCGTATCGGCGTCGCCGGGATAATCGACCAGGCGCTTGACCATGGTTGGCGCGGCAAACATGGTGACGCCGCGATGCGCTTGCACCAGCGCGTAGATCTCTGCCGGATCGAACCCGCCCGACTCGGGCACCACGTTGAGGCCCGCGTGCGCGACATGGGGCAGGATGTAGAAGCCGGACCCATGCGACATGGGTGCGGCGTGGATGATGGCGTCGCCCGGCGCGATCGCGTCCACGTCGGAAAAATAGCTGAGGATCGCCGCCATGACGTTTTTCTGCGTCAGCGTCACGCCCTTGGGCCGGCCGGTGGTGCCGCTGGTGTAGAACAGCCAGGCCGGGTCCTGGGCCTCGCGTGCCGCCATGGGCAGGGACGCTCCCCCGGCGCCGAGCCCGGCGTAGCGCGGGCCGTCCACGTCTATCACTTCTTCCAGGCAATCCACGCTCGCCCGCAGCGGCGCCACCGCGTCGTACAGGTCGGCGGTAGCGAAACACAAACGCGCGCCGCTGTTCTGCAGGATGAATTCGAGCTCTTTCGGGTGCAACTTGGCGTTGACCGGCACCGCGCACAAACCGGCATGCCAGCAGGCGAAAAGCAATTCCACGTACTGCGGGCAATTCTTCATCACCAGGGCGACGCGGTCGTTCGCGGAGAGGCGCGGCGCCAGTCCGGCCGCCAAGCGCGATACGCGCGCGGCCAGATCAAAGTAGCTGCAGGTGACGCTAGCGCCGCGCGCAAGCGCGGGCAGCGCAGGGTAGGCATGCGCGCTGCGCACGAGAAGCTGGGCGATATTTACGCTCATGGCGGCTTACTCTAGCAAATTATCGCCGCCGTGGGCGAAAAATGCGAGCGTGTCCGAAGCACATCTCAACATAGCGTGGGTGCGGCACGCCGGTTGGCGCGCGCGGGATCTACAGAAACAAAAAGGGCAGGAATAACCCTGCCCATTTGCTGCGAAGAAGAAAAGCTTACTTCTTCTCTTCTTTCTTCATTTCTTTCTTTGCCTTCTTTTCTTTTTTCATTTCTTTCTTTTCGGCTTTCTTTTCGGCCGCCGGCTTGGCTTCGGCCGGTTTCGCGTCTTTCTTCATCTCTTCTTTCTTCTCGCCGGCGGCGGCTTTCATGTGCGACGCGGCGAAGACGGAACCAGTGGAAACGGCGAATACAGCAGCGATCAGAATCGACAGAAACTTGCTCATTTTATCTCCTCGTTGATGGTTTTGAAATACCGGCGCTCCCAACCGCCTCCGCCCATCGTCCCATGCAGCGGAGGCCGATGTCGATATCGCGGTGCAAGCATAGCGGTTACGGCCGCAATGCCGGAACCCCCAGTAACGGCCAAGCGGCCAAGGCGTTGACAGGTTTTGCGCACCCGCGTTCACGCCGGATCGGATAGAAAAAACTCCTAACAATCAATGCTATACTTCGCTGGTCGTGCCAAATACCTAGCCCAGGCCGACAATATTGTATCCGACCTGATATGCGCCGCCTGCTCAGCCCGGTTTTCCTTGGCGTCTGCGCCCTAGTCACCGGCGCAGCGCAGTCGGCGCCCTATACTCCGCAGTCGGACAACGAAGTTCTCGAGCACCTGCCGTTCAAGGCCTCGGCCGCCGATGGCCGGGAATTGCGCCGGTTGCGCCGCGCGCTCGCGGAGCAACCGCAGAATTTGGAGCGGGCCCTGGCTTTAGCGCGCCGTTACTTCGATCTCGCCAGCGCGGAGGGCGACCCGCGCTACGTCGGCTACGCCGAGGCCGCGATCCGGCCCTGGAGCAACGCCGCCGAGCCGCCGGTAGAGATTCTGGTAATGCGCGCGCTGCTGCGCCAGTACCGGCACGAATTCGACGCGGCGCTAGGCGACCTCGCGCGCGCGGCGGAACGCGATCCCGGCAATGCCGAGGTCTGGTCCTGGCGCTCGGCCATCCTGCTGGTGCAGGCGGACTACGCCGGCGCGCGCGCGGCCTGCGACAAGCTCACCGCGGTGGCAAGCGCGCTGCTCGCCACCGCCTGTACCACGGCTGTAGACGGGCTTAACGGGAAATCGGGACAGGCCTACGCCGAATTATCCAAAGCTCTGGCGCGCCGCCCCGACGCCGATCCCGATTTGAAACTCTGGATTCAAACGCGACTTGCGGAAATGGCCTTGCGCCAGGGCCGCGACGAGCTGGCGGAGCGCCATTTCAAGGCCGGGCTGGCGCTGGGCGTCACCGACGGTTTCATCCTCGCCGCCTACGCCGATTTTCTGCTCGACCACAAACGGCCCGCGGAAGTGGTGCCCATGCTCCGCGACTGGGAGCGCTCCGACATCCTGCTGCTGCGCCTGGCACTGGCCGAGCAGGCGGCAAAGCTTCCAGCCGCGCCGGCGCACATCGCCATGCTGAAGGAGCGCTTCGATGCCTCAGCCCTGCGCGGCGACAAGCTGCACCAGCAGGAAGAAGCGCGTTTTCATCTTTATCTGCAGGGCGACGCTTCCAAAGCGCTGCGGCTGGCCGCGGAGAATTACCGCTTGCAGCGCGAGCCGCGCGATGCGCGCATCCTGCTGGAAGCGGCGCTCGCAGCGAAAGACTTCCGCGCGGCGCAGCCGGCGCTGGACTGGCTGCGCGCCAGCGGCTACGAAGATCCCCTGTACGCGAAATTGGCGCAAAAACTCGAGGACGGCGCGAAATGAGCCGCGCTCTGGCGCTGTTGTTGCTGTTCGCGAGTCTCGTGGCGCAGGCGCACAAGCCCAGCGACAGCTATCTGCACCTCAAGATCGACGGCGCGCGCGTCACCGGCCAATGGGACATCGCGCTACGCGACCTGGAGCAGGCGATCGGCCTGGACTCGAACGGCGACGGCGAAATCACCTGGGGCGAGCTGCGCGCGCGCCAGGCCGACATTGCCGCCTACGCGCTCGCCCGCTTAAGGATCGAAGGCGACGCAAGAAACTGCCCGCTAGTCGTCACCGGGCACGAGGCCGATCGCCATAGCGACGGCGCTTACGAAGTGCTGCGCTTTGCAGCGGATTGCGCCGGCGCGCCGGCCGCGATCGAAATCGGCTACACGCTGTTCTTCGATTTCGACGCCCAGCACAAGGGGCTGCTCAACCTCGAGTACCAGGGCCGGGTACAAAGCCTGGTTTTCACGGCCGACCAGCCCAAACAGCGCTTCGAGATGGGTGAGCTCACCGCCATGCGGCAGTTCTCGAGCTACGGCCGCGACGGCATATGGCATATCTGGATCGGTTACGACCACGTCCTGTTCCTGTTGTCCTTGCTGTTGCCGGCGGTGCTCATGCAAGAGCGGCGCCGGTGGCTGCCGGTGGCGCGCTTCGGCGATGCGTTCTGGGACGTGTTCAAAATCGTGACCTCGTTTACCGTGGCGCATTCGATCACGCTGTCGCTCGCCGCGCTGGGCCTGATTTCGCTGCCCTCGCGGCTGGTGGAATCGGCCATCGCCGCTTCGGTGCTTCTGGCCGCGGCGAACAACCTATTGCCGCTCGTCGGCGGCAGGCGCTGGGTGGTGGCCTTCGCCTTCGGCCTGATCCACGGCTTCGGTTTTGCCGGCGTGCTGACCGAACTCGGCCTGCCGCGCGACGCGCTGGTGCTCGCGCTGGTCGGATTCAACCTGGGTGTGGAGGCGGGGCAGCTCGCCATCGTCGCGGCCTTCCTGCCGCTTGCTTATTACTTGCGCGCGAGCTGGTTTTACCGGCGCATGGTCCTCGTCGGCGGTTCGGGCGCGATCGCGGCAGTTGCCATGGTGTGGCTGCTGGAGCGGGTGCTGAATCTAAAACTGATTTCGGCATGAAGGCTGCTCGGCGAATGACTTCCGGCCTGTTCCGCGTGCGCACAATCGGATTTCGACCGCGATCTGCTCCGAGGTCGATCCTTAATCTCTGTTCGCGATCATGATCGACCTCGCCACCCAACGCTACGCGCTGGCGGCGCTCGCCGCCGCGGCGCTGTTCGGCGCGAGCACGCCGCTGGCGAAGCTGTTGCAGGCGGACATCACCCCGGGCCTGCTCGCCGGGCTGCTTTACCTCGGCAGCGGCGCAGGACTTGCGCTGGTAAAACTCGGGCTGCGCCTCTGCCGGAATGCCCCCGAACCGCCGCTGCAAGCGAGCGACTACCCCTGGCTCGCCGGCGCGGTCGCGAGCGGCGGCATTGCCGCGCCCCTGCTCCTGATGTGGGGTCTCGCCGGCGCCAGCGCTTCAGGCGTGTCGCTGCTGCTCAACCTGGAGGGAATATTGACGGCGCTCATCGCCGCGCTGGCGTTCAAGGAAGCGGTGGCCGGGCGAATCTGGCTCGCAGCCTGCCTGATGCTCGCCGCCGGCTTGTTGCTCGGCTACGATCCGCAGGCAGGCTTCGGCCTGTCGCTGCGCACGCTCGCTGTCATCGCGGCCTGCGCGCTATGGGCGCTGGACAACAACCTCACCCGCCGCATCTCGGCCGCCGATCCGGTCAGCATCGCCATGATCAAGGGGCTGGCCGCGGGCAGCGCCAACATCGTCGCGGCCCTGGCTTCCGGCGCGAGCTTCCCGGCCGTCCTGCCGCTGGCAGGGGCGCTGCTGCTCGGATGGCTCGCCTATGGCGTAAGCCTCACGCTGTACATCGTCGCGCTGCGTCACTTGGGCAGCGCGCGCGCCGCCGCGCATTTTTCCACCGCGCCTTTCATCGGCGCGGCGCTCGCTATCGCCTTATTGGACGAGCCGGTGACGGCCGGCTTCGTCGCGGCTTTTGTGCTGATGATCGCCGCCACCTGCCTGGCGCTCAGCGAGCGGCACGGGCACGCGCACATGCACGCGCACCTAAGGCACGAACACCTGCATCTGCACGATGCGCACCATCGGCATGCGCACCGCGGCGACGAGGGGCTCGAACCGCATTCGCACCCGCACCGGCACTCCCCCTTCAGGCACGGCCATCCGCACCTGCCGGATCTGCATCACCGGCATCTGCACTGAAACTCAAGAATGCATCTGCGGCGCGCTATCATGGGCCGGAGGAAATAGTGAACGTACCCTTGGCGTGTTACAACTAGGCATGCTCGAATCCGCTTTTTTGGCGCTCGCCGCCGCGGCCGGACTGGGCGCGGCCATGATCACCATGCGGCTTGGCTTGCGCTACGCTACGCCATTGACCGGGGCGACGATCGGTGTTCCGTCGACGACGCTGATGTTCTGGTGCCTGGCGCCATTCCTGCTCGACACGGACGGGATTAGTCTCGCCGCCGCTGGCATCTTCGCGCTGGTCGGTCTGTTCTTTCCCGCGCTCGTGACCCTGCTCATGTACACCGGCAACCAGCGCATGGGGCCGACGATCACCAGTTCGGTTTCCTGCACCACGCCGATGTTCGCCGTGGCCGGTGCCATCGTCTTTTTGGGCGAAGCGCTGACCGTGGGCAATGTGCTCGGAACTGCGTTCATTGTGCTCGGCATGCTGGTGCTGACCTGGACCGGCGGCGCGCCTGCGCGCAGTTGGCCGTTGTGGGCGATCGCGCTGCCTTTCACCGCGGCGGCCATCCGCGCGCTGGGGCTGGTTTTGACCAAGGCCGGGCTCGCACTATGGAGCAGCCCTTACGCCGCTGGTCTGATCGGCTATACCGTTTCCGCCGCGGTGATTCTCGTTGCGGCGCGGGCCGCCGGAGCGCCGAAGTCAAGCGACCGTCGCGCCATGCCCTGGTTTGTCGCGACCGGCTTCTGCAACGGCGGCAGCCTGTTCCTGATGTACGTCGCTCTGGCACGAGGGCAGGTGAGCATGGTCTCACCCATCGTCGCGACCTATCCGCTGTTCACGCTAGTCCTGAGCATGCTGTTGCTGCGACACGAGCGCGTCACGCCGCGCATGGCCGGGGGGGCGATATTGACGGTCGCCGGGGTAGCGATGTTGCTTTTGCTCTAGTCTTCGGCCACACCCGACTTCAACGTCAAGCGCAGCTTGCTTTTAGTTTCCGAGCAGCTCGAGCAGCGCCGCGCCGTAGCGCTCGAGCTTGCGCGTGCCCACCCCCGAGATCTGGCCGAGCGCTTCCTCGGTGAGCGGGCGCGCGCGCGCGAGCTCGGCCAGGGTGGCGTCGTGGAACACCACATAGGCCGGAACGCCCAGTTCCTTCGCTACGCCTGAGCGCCACGCGCGCAGGCGCTGCCACAGCCCTTCGGCCGCGGGCTCGAGTCCGGCTGCGCTGGCGGCCGAGCGCTTTGCGCCCGCCTTGGGTTTGCCCGCCGCGGCCTGGCGCAGGTGCACCGCCTGCCCGCCCGTCAGCACCGCGCGGCTCGCATCGGTCAGCCTGAGCGAGCCGTGGCCGGCGTGGTCGACGTCGAGCAGCCCTTGCGCAACCAGCTGGCGGAATACCGTGCGCCAGACTTTCTCGTCCAGCTCGCGGCCGATGCCGAAAGTGCTCAGCGCGCCGTGCCCCCACTGCTGCACGCGCTCGGTGTCCTTGCCCAGGAGCACGTCGATCAGATGCACCGCGCCGAAGCGCTGCCCGGTGCGATAAACGCAGGACAGCGCCTTCTGCGCCGCCACGGTGCCGTCCCACAGCTTGGGCGGCTCGAGGCAGACATCGCAATTGCCGCAAGCCGCCGAGGCCTGGTCAAAATAGGCCAAGAGGCGCACGCGGCGGCAAGTGCTGGCCTCGCACAGCCCGAGCAGGGCATCGAGCTTGGCCGCGGCGATGCGCTTGAATTGCGTCTCGGCGGTCGAGGCGTCGATCATGCGCCGCTGGTTGACCACGTCGCCGAGGCCGTAGGCCATCCACGCGTCGGCGGGCAGCCCGTCGCGGCCGGCGCGGCCGGTCTCCTGGTAATAGCCCTCGATGCTCTTGGGCAGATCGAGATGCGCGACGAAGCGCACGTCGGGCTTGTCTATGCCCATGCCGAAAGCGATGGTCGCCACCATGACGATGCCGTCTTCGCGCTGAAACCGCGCCTGGTGCAGGCTGCGCGTGTCGGCGTCCATGCCGGCGTGATAGGCAAGCGCGGCCACGCCCTGCTCGACGAGCCAGGCCGCGGTCTCCTCCACCTTGCGCCGCGACAGGCAATAGACGATGCCGGCCTCGCCCGGATGCTCCGCGCGCAGGAAGGCAAGCAGTTGCGCCCGCGCGTTCGCCTTCTCGACGATGCGGTAGCGGATGTTCGGACGGTCGAAGCTGGAGACGAACAGGCGCGCCCCCTCGAGGCCGAGGCGCGAGATGATTTCCGCGCGCGTGACGCGGTCGGCCGTGGCGGTGAGCGCGATGCGCGGCACGCCGGGAAAGCGTTCGTGCAGCAGCGACAGCTGCATGTACTCCGGGCGGAAGTCGTGGCCCCACTGCGACACGCAGTGCGCCTCGTCGATGGCGAACAGCGCCAGCCGCGACGAAGCTTGCAGGCGCTCGAGTTGCGCGAGAAAGCGCGGCAGCAGCAGCCGCTCCGGCGCGACGTACACAAGGTCGTAGTCGCCGGCGGCGAGGCCGCGCTCGACCGCAGCGGCGTCCGCGGCCGGCAGGGATGAATTCAGGAACGCCGCCCTGACGCCGGCCTCGCGCAGCGCCGCCACCTGATCCTGCATCAGCGCGATCAGCGGCGAGACGATGATGCCGGTCCCCGGGCGCAGCAGCGCCGGAATCTGGTAGCACAGGGACTTGCCGCCGCCGGTCGGCATCAGCACCAGGCAGTCGCCGCCCGCGCTCACGTGACGGACGATGTCCTCCTGCGCCCCGCGGAACGCGGCGTAGCCGAACACCCGCTTCAGTATCGCGCGCGCGTCAGCCGTGGCCGGAGGGGGCGCTCGCTCGCCGGGGGGAGCATGGGCCGTCGGGTTCATGGATGGCAGTATTCGTTCGGTCCGGGTGCGGAGTCCGCGCGATCCGGCGCGGAAACGGCGGGAAAAAAAGGAAACTAGGATAAGCTATTTCGCGACCACAAAGGCGCAAGTTGAATCAGCGCCCAAACCGCAGCTCGATCGGGGAACCATAGCGAGACCGGGCGCACCAAAAAAAACGCCCTGGCCGAAGCCAGGGCGTTTTGACAAGCCGTGAAACTGTTATCGAGCGACGGCTTGAATTACGGCACCAGGGTGAAGTTCTGGTTTGCGACATCCCCTGCGCTTATGTTCACGCCGCTGATCGACTTGGTCTGGTAGCCGGTCGCGGACGCTTCAACCGTGTATCTGCCTGCCACGTCGGGTGTTGCAACAGCGTCGGTTTGCGCAACCAGCGCGATCGGCAACGTCGCACTGTAGGTGCCGAACATCGGCGCGCCCACCGGCAAGCTCAGCTCATAGGCGCCGAGCGTCGTCGTCGAATCATCGGCAGCGACGAACTTCACCGTCACGATCGGGGCAGTGCCGAAAGTCTGCTTCGCTGCCACGTAGGCAACTTCAGTCGAGCTCGTCGGATTCAACAGCGCCGTGCCGCTGACTTTTTGCGTAGTGGACACCGGCATGGTGATCGGCGTGACGTTATTGCTCACGTTGACGATGGTGGTGGCGCTCGCCACCGGCACCGCGGCAATCACCGCCGTCGCACGGCCGTTCGCGGTAACGACGACATCGTAGTTTCCGGCGGCAAGGCGGGCGAGGAAGAATTCGCCGGTTTGCGCGATCGGCGCCGTGGATTGCATGATCACGCCGCCCTGTTGCGCGGTCACCATGACGTCGCTGCCGAGCAAGGCGAGGTCGATAAAGCCCTTGATGCCGTTCGGCACAAACGGGATGATCTTGATCACGGGTTTCAGCGCATAGGTTCCGTTGCCGCGCTTCACAATGGACTTGCAGGCGTCGAAATCCAACAGCAGGTCGACGCGCTCTCCGGCGGCCACGTCGAACTGGTTGACCAGCTTGATGCCGCTTTGCACGGCGCTCGGGGTAACGAGCGCGGTCTCAACGCCGCCAGTGGGCACAACGGAGTTGCTCAGGCCGGCGCCGGTGTTCGGGTCCAGGACCAGGCGCAGCTGCGTGTAATGCCCTGCTGCCAGCGGCGTCTCGCCGAGATTGAACAGCGCGCCGTTGTTCAGGCTGAGCAGATCGATTTTGCGCGCCGGGCTCAGCGTAATATCGGTCCAGCCGGCATCGGTGTCGGCAGCCGAACTGCTTTGGTGCACCCGCACTTTGACCACAGTCACATTCACCTTGTCAAAGCCGCAGGATGGCGCATCGGTGAGGGAAACGCCGAGCGTGCCCGTTCCGGTAGCGGCTGGCGTGGCGTCACCGCCGCCGCCTCCGCCGCAGCCGGCTACGAACGCCGTCAATAGGGATGCCATCAACCACGTCAAGGTCTTGCGTTTGCTTTCGAAGAGTTTCATTTTCGCGCTCCTGGTTCGATGTTCCCGAAGACTGCTGACGGGAACTGGTAGGTTAACAATCAATCGGCGTGCATCGTGCGCGAGTCCTTTCGAGCATTGCCGCATCCGATTCTAGACATCTGGCGGGATTCGTCTGTGTACTAGTTCACGCTGAAACCGCGGATATGGACCGGCTTGTGCACTTTTACACAGCGCAGCGTAGACTCGCAAAGATGCAGCGTCTGTGCGCGAACGTACAGAAGGAATGCGCTATTGTCGAAGTGAAGCGATTCGAATGCGGCGCCAATTGCGTGGTGCATGCCCTGGTGCGTGCGAGCTCGTTTGCCACGAACGTGCCGGGGTACGGTTCAAAGCCCCGCGGCAGGGTTACAATGGGCGCAGACCGCGCGGATCGACCTGCAATCCAGCCGCGGGCGGGTCTGCAAGAAAAGCTCGGGCAAATTATCCTTGAAGCTGGCGCGCCTTAATTCAACACTGTCTGAAAATCGCCACACCCCACCTATGTCGATAAACTCCAAGCAGGGCAATGATTCGGGCCACCTGCTGCGCACGCGCAGCAAGATCGCGCGCGCGCTCGAGGCGTTGGTCACCCGGCGCGAGCGTGTTACCGTGGAACTGTCGGCCGAGGGCGAGCAGTTCAGCGCGAATCTGCTTCGCGCCGATCCGATCGAGGAATTCATCGTCGTTGGCGCGTCGGCGGATGCGGCGGCCAATGCGGCCTTGCTCGCGCGCGCGCGCGTGACTTTCGTTGCCACGCCGGACGACTGGCATATCGAGTTTGTCGCGACCGAACCATGCGAGGTCGTGCACGAGGGCGTGCCGGCGATACGCCTGCGCTACCCGGAGATCCTTACCGTGCAGCAGCGCCGCGAGCATGCGCGCCATGACGTGCCCGCCACGCTTGCGCTGCGCTGCGTTGCCGACGCCGGCGGCTTTGCGCCCTTCGACGCGAAGATCAGGGACGTCGGCATCGGCGGCATCAGCATCCTGGTTTATTCGCCGGACCTCATGCTCGAACCGGGCACCGTGCTCGTAGGCTGCCGCATCGAAGTTCCGGGAGTCGATTCGGTCACGGTCGACCTCGAAGTGCGCTATTCGGAGGCAGTCACGCTGGACGATGGCAGTCGCGCGCGCTGCTCCGGATGCCGCTTCGTCAATGCACCAGACGAAATCCAGAAAGTGATCGACGCCGTCAATACGCACTGATCCGTGCGCGGCTTGGTCGCGCTTTCGCGGCCTTTAATGCCGCGAATCGACTCCGCGCTGCGCCGCTGGCCTACTCGACCGTGACGGACTTGGCGAGATTGCGCGGCTTGTCGACGTCGGTGCCGCGCGCGAGCGCCGTGTGGTAGGCCAAGAGCTGCAGCGGCACCACGTGCAGGATCGGCGACAGCTCGCCGTAATGCTCCGGCAGGCGCACCACGTGCACGCCCTCCGAGGACGCGATATGGCTGTCGGCGTCGGCGAAGACATAGAGCTCGCCGCCGCGCGCGCGCACTTCCTGCATGTTGGATTTGAGTTTTTCCAGCAGCGCGTCGTTGGGTGCGACCGTGACCACCGGCATTTCCTCGGTCACCAGCGCGAGCGGCCCGTGCTTCAGCTCGCCGGCCGGATAGGCTTCGGCGTGGATGTAGGAGATTTCCTTCAGCTTGAGCGCGCCTTCGAGCGCGATCGGGTAGTGCAGGCCGCGCCCGAGGAACAGCGCGTGCTCGCGCTGCGCGAACCGCTGCGCCCAGGCGATGATCTGCGGCTCGAGCGCGAGCACGCTCGCCAGCGCGACCGGCAGGTGGCGCAGGTTCTTCAGGTGGCGCGCTTCGTCCTCGGCGGAAAGCCGCCCGCGCGATTTGGCCAGCGCGAGCGCGAGCAGGAACAGCGCGGCGAGCTGGGTGGTGAAGGCCTTGGTCGAGGCGACGCCGATTTCGACCCCGGCGCGGGTGAGGTACAAGAGCCGCGTCTGGCGCACCATCGCGCTGGAGGCGACGTTGCAGATCGCCAGGGTGTGGCTGTGTCCGAGCGACTGCGCGTGCTTCAATGCGGCCAGGGTATCGGCGGTCTCGCCCGACTGCGAGATCACCACCACCAGCGCCCGCGGGTTAGGAACGCTCGCGCGGTAGCGGTATTCGCTCGCGACCTCCACTTCGGTCGGCAGGCCGGCGATGGCCTCGAGCCAGAACTTGGCGGTGAGGCCGGAATAGTAGCTGGTGCCGCAGGCATAGATGTGCACCGCGTCGACCGCGGCGAACACGTCTTTCGCCGCGTCGCCGAAAATGTCCGGCCCGATACCGGCCACGCCTTCGAGCGTGTCGGCGATGGCCCGCGGCTGCTCGAAGATCTCCTTCTGCATGAAATGCCGGTAGGGTCCGAGCTCGACCGCGCCGGCATAGGCGCTGACCGTGCGCAGTTCGCGCGCCACCGGCTTGCCGCCGCGGTCGACGATGGCGTAGCGGCCGAGCCCGATGTCGGCGACGTCGCCCTCTTCGAGATAGATGATCTGGTCGGTGGTCCCCGCCAGCGCCATGGCATCCGACGCCAGGTAGTTCTCGCCGGCGCTCGCCTTCGCGCCGACCCCCAGCACCAGCGGGCTCCCCTGGCGCGCGCCGACCACGCGCTGCGGCTCGGCCTTGCACAACACGGCGATGGCATAGGCGCCCCGCAGCTCCGCCGCCGCGCGCTGCACGGCGAGGAACAGATCGCCGGAATAATGGCTGTGGATCAGGTGCGCGATGACCTCGGTGTCGGTCTGCGACTCGAAGGCGTAACCGCGGGCTTTCAGGCGCGTGCGCAGCTCTTCGTAGTTCTCGATAATGCCGTTGTGAACCACCGCGATTTCGTCGCGGCTGAAAATCGGGTGGGCGTTGACCGTGACCGGCGCGCCGTGGGTGGCCCAGCGCGTGTGGCAGATGCCGGTAGAGCCGCTAAACCCGGACTCGCGCACCTGCGCATCCAGGTCGGCGACCCGCGACACGGTGCGCGCTCGCTGCAGCCGGCCGCCGCCGGGGTCGTAGACGGCGACGCCGCAGGAGTCATAGCCGCGGTATTCGAGCCGGCGCAGACCTTCGATCAGCACGGGGACGATGTCGCGCCGGGCGACCGCGCCGACTATGCCGCACATCTACTGTTTGCCCCTCATTTCTCTTTCACCGGCCGCTTCCAGGCTGGGATGGTGACCTGCTTGGCGCGCGAGATGGTGAGCGCGCCTTCCGGTGCATCCTTGGTCAGCGTCGTGCCCGCGCCCAGGGTGGCGCCCTTGCCCACCCGCACCGGCGCCACCAGTTGGGTGTCGGAACCGATGAAGACCTCGTCCTCGATGATGGTGCGGTGCTTGTTGGCGCCGTCGTAATTGCAGGTGATGGTGCCGGCGCCGATGTTGACGTCGCGCCCAACTGTGGTGTCACCGATATAGGCGAGGTGGTTGGCCTTGGAGCGCGCCGCGATCTGGCTCGCTTTCACCTCGACGAAATTGCCGATATGCACCTCCTCGGCGAGCTTGGCGCCGGGGCGCAGCCGCGCGTACGGGCCGATGCGGCAGCGCGCGCCGATGTCGGCTTCATCCAGATGGCAGAAGGGTTCGATGCGCGTGCCCGCGGCGACCTTTACATTGCGCAGCACGCAGTTCGCGCCGACGCTGACGCCTGCACCGAGCACGACTTCGCCCTCGAACACGCAATTGACGTCGATGGCCACATCACGCCCGCAGACGAGGCGGCCGCGCACGTCGATGCGCGCCGGATCCGCCAGCGTGACGCCGCCGTGCATCAATGCGGCGGCAACGCCGCGCTGGAACGCGCGCTCGAGCTCGGCCAGTTGCGTTTTGCTGTTGACTCCCAGGATTTCCCAGGCCGCGCCGGGCGCGGCCGACTTGACCGGTACCCTGTCCGCCACCGCCGCGGCGACCACATCGGTGAGGTAATACTCCTTTTGCGCATTTTTGTTCTGCAAGCTTGCCAGCCATTGCTTCAGCCGCGCTGTCGGCAGCACCATGATGCCGGTGTTGATTTCGCGCAGCGCGCGCTCGGCCTTGGTCGCGTCCTTTTCCTCGACGATGCGCCTCACTGCGCCGCGGCTGCGCACGATGCGGCCATAGCCATACGGGTCGTCCAGTTCGAGCGTGAGCAGGGCCACCCCCTTGCCCGCCGCGCGGCACAGCGTTGTTAGCGTCTCGGCCCGGGTGAGCGGCACATCGCCGTACAACACCAGGGTCGGAACCTTGGGATCGAGATGCGGCAGCGCCTGCGCCAGTGCATGCCCGGTGCCCAACTGCGGCTCCTGCCGGGCCCACACCAGGTCCGGCTGGGCGATGGTCTCGCGCACGCGCTCGCCGCCGTGGCCGTAGACGATGCAGATGACGCCGGGTTTGAGGCTGCGCGCCGTGTCAACGACATGCGCAAGCAAAGGCCTGCCCGCCAACCGGTGCAGCACCTTGGGTAAATCCGAGTGCATGCGCTTGCCTAGGCCGGCGGCGAGGATGACGACGTTCATGAAATTCGATTTCTGGCGGTGGCCGAAATGATACCACGCTGCTCCGCGCGCTCGCCTCGTAGGCCGGAGCATTGCGGTATATATTACAGCTTGCCTTCCCCCGGCCTGCCGGCGCTCCGTCGGCCCGATCAAGCCCGGCACCAGGCGAGCCGTATCGGCCAATAAATGATAACGTCTTTGTCCCGGGAGACAGCATGCATCGTTTGAAGCTTCTGGTGTCAAGTGCGCTGGCCGCGGGCGTGCTGCTTTTCGCGGGCACCCCGGCCGCAGTTTCAGCCGACGAGGGCGGCGTCAGAGACAAGCTCTGGAGGATAGTCACAAGCTGCCTCGGCCCCGAGGACGCCGGGTATTGCCGGCGTTGCGATTCTCCGCGCGTCGACACGGCGTGTCCGCATGGCGGCCGGTGCGAGGACACGACAGCGGTTTGGCGCGAGACAAACGAGTTCGTCGCCATACGCGACATCAAAATGTGCTCCTGCCCCGCCGGATTCGTGCATGGGCTCGCGCTACCGCGCGCCAGGGTCAAGGGAATCGAGGCGTCGCCGCTTCCAGATGGAATCTGGGCGTTCGCCTGGACCGTCGCGCGGGAAAAGATCGCCGACGAATCCACTATCGCGCTCGTCGTGAATTCGGTGCGCAGGCGCTCCCAGGACCAGTTGCATGTCCACTTGGTACGCCTGCGCGACGACGCGCGCCAGAATTTCACCGGACGAATCGCGTCCGTGTCCCGCCTCGACGCTGTCTGGAGCGCCGCGCGCCAGCTCACGGCGAATCAGCCGCCCCTGAAAGACTACAACGTGCTGGTCGCCAGCGATCTCAAAGGCGGGTTCGAGGTGCTGGTCGAGAGCAACGAGAGGAGTCTTGAGCGCACCTACACGCAAAGGACTTGCCGGTGAACGTGACAACGCGACCAAATCCGTTCAAGACCAGCGTCTGGATGCGCGCCGACACCTGTTGGCAGGTCTCGCTGTCATCCCCAAGGCCATTGCAGCCGGCGCGGCCGGGATGGACAGACGCCAATCCGGGAACAATTAACCATTCAACATTAAATATCTGGTTTAACTTATTGTGTTTATATTAAAAATATTGTACCGTTATGTGAGCGGCACAACATATTGATTGGGCGCATCGCGTGAACGGGAGGCTTGCGTGCAAAATTACTTCACTCAGAATTCATTCAGCCGGAAAATTTCGAGATTCTCGGCGTTCCTCTTCTTCGCTGTGATCGTAGGCGTTCTCGCCGGCTGCAGCGGCGGATCGGACAGCAAAACCGCGGCGGCGAGCGCTACGACGCCGACCACGCCCACCACGCCCGTCATTCCCGCGGTGGCGACGATTCAACTGTTAGCGAGCAACACGCAAGTTGCCTCGGCCGGGACGAACACGGTGGACCTGACCGCGATCGTGCTAAGCGCGAGCAGGCAAACCATCAGCGGCAAGAACGTGACGTTTTCAGCAGGCAATGACGCCACAGCGTTCATAAACAACATCAGTGCCAGCGGCGTATCCGATGCGAACGGCTTGGTCACGGCCAAACTCAATGTCGGCGGCGACAAGACGAACCGCGCAATTACGGTTAGCGCTACGGCGGAGTCCGTCACCGCGACCAACAACGTCGATGTCACCGGCACGACGATGACGATCAGCGGCGACAGCTCCCTCGCGTTTGGCAAAACGACGACGCTCACGTTCAGCGTCAAGGATTCGGCCGGAAACGCGCTGCGGAACACGCCGGTAACCCTGACCTCGCAGAACGGGAACACGATTACTACTGCCACGAGCATCACCGACCCCGCGGGTCAAATCACCGCCGACATCACCGCGTCTTCCGCCGCCGCCGCGTTAGCGGGAAAAGACGTGATCACTGCCAGCGCGGCCGGCGGCAGCGCGACCCAGACCCTTACCATCAGCAGCGCAAGCTTTACCCTCGCTGTCTCGAGCCCAAATCCACCCTGCGTGCGGATCACCGGATTGGAAATACCCCTTTTTAACCCTGCTGACCCGTGTAGCACGCCGACGGTATCGGCAAACTGGAAGATCGCCGGAGTCGCACAGGCGAATACGGCGGTCACGTTTTCCGCGAGCCGCGGCACGGTTGTCGGCAGCCCGGCGACTACAAACGCCGCAGGCGACACGCCCGGGGTGACGATTTCATCCACCACCGCAGGACCGGCCAGAATCACCGCCTCCGGTCCGGGCGGCACGCCCGCCACCACCCTCGACGTGGTGTTCGTCGCCACCAGCGCCAGCAGCGCCACGGTGCAGGCCATTCCCGGCACGGTTCAGTTCACCACCACCGCTACCACTGGATCCGGCCAAACCAACCAAACCAACAACACTTCGACAATTTCGGTGCAGGTGCGCGACGCGGCCAATAACCTGGTCAAGAACGCAGGCGTGCGCTTTACCATTGCGGTCGATCCCAGCGGGGGCCAGCTTACCTCGTCGAGCGGCACCACCGATGCTTCCGGCAGCACCTCAGTGACTTACAAAGCCGGCGGCACGAGCAGCGCGCAAAACGGGGTGACTATCGTTGCGACCGTGGACTCGATTGGCGGTCTCCCGATCAGCCCGGTGGTCACCGGCAGTACAACCTTGACCGTATCCGGGCAGGCGCTGCAGGTGCGGCTGGGCACGGATAACAAGGTCGCAATAACGCCACTCCCGCAGAACGCGAACCAGAAAACGTATCTCGCCATAGTTACCGATGCGGCGGGAAATCCGGCGGCTGGCGTCAACGTGCAATTTGCTTTGCGCCCCGCCCGTTATCGCAAAGGCGTATTTTTGTTCGATACTCTTAACAAGGTTTGGTTCCAGGTTGTCAGCGCAACCTGTCCTAACGAGGATCTCAATTTCAACGGCATTCTCGATCCGGGCGAAGGCCTGGTCGCGTTTCCTGCCGGGGTGACGCCCGCCCTTCTGCCCGGAGCCACAGCCACCGTGAATGGGACTGCTTTATCGGATGCGAGCGGCATCGCCACTGCAATCGTTACCTATCCGAAGGATCACTCCCTTTGGTCCGAAGTTACGCTGGAAGCGCGCACCTCGGTCACGAGCAACGACCCGCCTACTCAGGCCGTCTTTTTCCTGCCAGGCAGCGGGCCCGACTACGTCGACGCCAACAACCCGCCGCCGGGCGTGGCCAGTCCCTACGGCGTCAATAGTTCTTGCGCCGATACGTTGTAATCACGCGTTTCTGACCGGCTACCGTCTGAACAAGGGCCGCGACTACCGCGGCAGGTCGGAAGCCCCCGACAGGTACTCGTCGACGGCGCGCGCGCATTGCCGCCCTTCGCGTATCGCCCAGACGATCAGCGACTGGCCGCGGCGCATGTCGCCGGCGGCGAACACCCTGGAGTTGGACGTCTGATAGCAGCCGGCGCCTTCGGTCGTGGCCTTGACGTTGCCGCGCGCATCCTTGGCGAGGCCGAGCTCGTCGATCAGCCCCATTTGCACCGGGCCGAGAAAGCCCATGGCGAGCAGCACCAGATCGGCCGCGACCTCGAACTCGCTACCCGGAACCTCCACCATCTTGCCCTCCTTCCACACAAGGTGCGCGGCAACCAGCTTTTTCACTTTGCCCTGCGCGCCCTCGAAGCGCTTGGTCGCCACGGACCAGTCGCGTTCGCAGCCTTCTTCGTGCGAACTGGAAGTGCGCAGCTTGATCGGCCAGTAAGGCCATACCAAGGGCTTGTTCTCCTGCTCCGGTGGTTGCGGCAGCAGCTCGAACTGGGTCACCGACGCGGCGCCCTGGCGATTGGAGGTGCCGACGCAATCGGAGCCGGTGTCGCCGCCGCCGATGACCACCACGTGCTTTCCGGTCGCCATGATCTGCCCTGCGACTTTGTCGCCGGCCACCACCTGGTTCTGCTGCGGCAGGAATTCCATGGCGAAATGCACACCCTTCAACTCGCGTCCGGGGACCGGCAGGTCGCGCGGATGCTCCGCGCCGCCTGATATAACCACGGCGTCGAATTCCTGCAGCAGCTTTTTCGCCGGCAGCGCGTTCTTTGCGCTGCCGCCGACGGCCTGATTCACCCTGAACTCCACGCCCTCGGCGCGCATCTGCTCCACGCGCCGGTCGATCAAGTGCTTTTCCAGTTTGAAGTCTGGAATGCCATAGCGCAACAAGCCACCGATACGGTCGTTCTTCTCGTACAGCACCACTTCGTGCCCGGTGCGCGCCAGTTGCTGCGCGCAGGCGAGGCCCGCTGGGCCGGAGCCGACAATCGCGACCTTCTTGCCGGTCTTGCGCGCAGGCGGCCGAGGCAATACCCAGCCCATCTCCCAACCCTTGTCGATAATGGCGTGCTCGATCGACTTGATGCCCACCGGGTCATTGTTGATATTGAGCGTGCATGCCGCCTCGCACGGCGCCGGACAGACGCGGCCGGTGAATTCCGGGAAATTGTTGGTCGAATGCAGCGTTTCCAGCGCTTCGCGCCAGTTCTGTTTGTAGACCAGATCGTTCCAGTCCGGAATGATGTTGTTGACCGGGCAGCCGCTCATGCAAAAGGGTGTGCCGCAATCCATGCAGCGCGCTCCCTGCACCGCCGCCTCCTGATCGGACAGGCGCCGCACGAACTCGTGGTAATGCTTCTTGCGCGTCTTTGGGGCTTCGCTCGCCTCCTGCAGCCGCTGGAACTCCATGAAACCGGTTATCTTGCCCATCAATATTTATCCAAAGTCCAAATTAATCCGATTGGCATCCCTAGAAATTTCAATTCTGTCATTCCGGGCAAATCGAGGAATCCGCTTTTAGTAACGCACAAAAAGCAGATTCTTCGGCCTCCGGCCTCAGAATGACAATTCTTGGAGAGCCCGGTAACGCTGTTTCAGTTCAGGCCGCCAGCTTGCCGCCCTTGGCGGCGAGATCGCCGAGCGCGCGCCGATACTCGTGCGGGAAGATCTTGACGAATTTCGCGCGGTACTGCGCCCAGCCATCCAGCACCTTTTTCGCCTGCGTGCTGCCGGTGTATCTGGCGTGGTTCTCCACCAGGCGTTTAAGCACGGCTTCGTCAGCCTGCCCAAGATGCCAAAGATCGCGCGCGAGCTTGCCCTCCTGCTCCGCTTCAGTGAGCACCGGCTCGATTTGCACCATGGCCGTGTTGCAGCGCTCCCCGAAGGACCCGGCCTCGTCGAGCACATAGGCAATGCCGCCGGACATGCCCGCGGCGAAATTGCGCCCGGTCATTCCCAGCACCACCACCGTGCCGCCGGTCATGTACTCGCAGCCGTGATCGCCCGTGCCCTCGACCACAGCGCTTGCGCCCGAGCTGCGCACCGCGAAGCGCTCACCGGCGACGCCGCGAAAATAGGCCTCGCCCGCGATCGCGCCGTACAACACGGTGTTGCCGACGATGATGTTCTCGGTCGGTTCCCCGCGAAACTTGGGCGAGGGCTGCACCACGATGCGGCCGCCGGAGAGCCCTTTGCCGCAGTAGTCGTTGGTGTCGCCGATCAGCTCCAGCGTAATTCCCTTGGCCAGGAATGCGCCGAAGCTTTGTCCGGCGGTCCCGGCAAACTTGATCCGTATCGTGTCGTCGGGCAAGCCGGCATGGCCATAGCGCCGCGCGATTTCCCAGGACAACATGGTGCCGACGGCGCGGTTGATATTGCGTATCGGCATGTCGATCGCGACCCGCTTGCCGTGTTCCAGCGCGGGCTTGGCGATTTCGATCAGGCGATGGTCGAGCGCGCGCGCAAGGCCGTGGTCCTGCTCCTCGCACTGGTGCCGCGCCACTTCCACGCCGACCTGCGGGCGGTAAAAAATGCGCGAGAAGTCCAGCCCTTTTGCCTTCCAGTGCTCGATACCTCGTTTCATTTCGAGCAGATCGGAGCGGCCGATCAGCTCATTCATGCTGCGCACGCCGAGTTGGGCCATGATTTCGCGCGCCTCTTCGGCGACGAAGAAGAAGAAGTTGACCACATGCTCGGGCTTGCCCTGGAATTTCCGGCGCAACGCCGGGTCCTGCGTGGCCACGCCCACCGGACAGGTGTTGAGGTGGCATTTGCGCATCATGATGCAGCCCTGTACCACCAGCGGCGCGGTGGCGAAACCGAATTCATCGGCGCCGAGCATGGCGCCGATAACCACGTCGCGGCCGGTCTTCATCTGGCCGTCGACTTGCACCGCGATGCGGCCGCGCAAGCGGTTCAACACCAGCGTCTGCTGCGTTTCAGCCAGGCCCAGCTCCCACGGCGTGCCAGCATGCTTGATCGAAGACCAGGGCGAAGCGCCGGTGCCGCCGTCGTGGCCGGAAATGGTGACATGGTCGGCCTTGGCCTTGGACACGCCTGCGGCCACCGTGCCCACGCCGGTCTCGGACACGAGCTTGACGCTGATCGATGCCGTCGGATTGGCGTTCTTCAGGTCGTGGATCAACTGCGCCAGATCCTCGATTGAATAGATGTCGTGATGCGGCGGCGGCGAGATCAGGCCCACGCCCGGAACCGAGAAACGCAATTGCGCGATGTACTCGGACACCTTGTGACCGGGCAATTGGCCGCCTTCGCCGGGCTTGGCGCCCTGCGCCATCTTGATCTGGATCTGGTCGGCGCTCGCCAGGTATTCGGCGGTGGCGCCGAAGCGGCCCGAGGCGACCTGCTTGATTTTCGAGCGCAGCGAATCGCCTTCTTGCAGCGCAATGTCCCGCTCGATGTTGCGTCTGCCCAAGCGCTGAGCCAGCGTCTCGCCGGCCTTTGCCACCGCGTAGCGATTCGGATCCTCGCCGCCTTCGCCGGTATTGGACTTGCCGCCGATACGGTTCATCGCGAGCGCGAGCGTGGTGTGCGCCTCGATCGAAATTGAACCGTGAGACATGGCCCCGGTGGAAAAGCGCTTGACGATCTCTTTCGCCGGTTCGACTTCGTCCAGCGGAATCGGCTGCAGTTGCCCGAACTTGAACTCGAACAGGCCGCGGAAAGTCATGTGCCGCATGGACTGGTCGTTGATGATCTGCGCGTATTCCCGGTAGGTCTCGAAACTGCCTTGCTTGGTCGAATGCTGCAGCTTCGCGATCGCGTCCGGGGTCCACATATGCTCTTCGCCGCGAATGCGGAACGCGTACTCGCCGCCTGCGTCCAGCGCATCGGCCATCACCAGATCGGCGCCGAACGCCTGACGGTGCAGTCGTATCGCCTCCTCGGCCACTTCAAACAAGCCTATGCCCTCGACATTGGAGGCGGTGCCGGTGAAATACTTCACGACCAACTCACGCGACAGGCCCACCGCCTCGAATATCTGCGCCCCGGTGTAGGACATGTAGGTGGAAATGCCCATCTTGGACATCACCTTCATCAAACCCTTGCCGATGGCCTTGACGTAATTCTTAATCGCTTTGCCGCCATCGATACCCGCAGGCAATAGCCCCTGCATATTAAGCAAGGTTTCCAACGCGACATAAGGATGGATCGCTTCTGCGCCGTAGCCCGCAAGCAGCGCGAAATGATGCACCTCGCGCGCCGAGCCGGTTTCCACCACCAGCCCCGCGCTGGTGCGCAAGCCCTTGCCGACCAGGTGTTGGTGGACGGCCGACAGCGCCAGCAGCGCCGGAATCGCCACATTGTCGCAATCCAGACGGCGGTCGGAGACGATGATGATGCTGTAACCCGAGCGAACCGCGTCCTCGGCCTGGGCGGCGAGGCTCGCCAGGCGCGCTTCTATCGCCTCACGGCCCCAGGCCACCGGATAGGTGATGTCAAGCTCGAAGGACTTGAACTTGCCTTCGGTGTTGCGGTCGATATGCCGGATCTTGTCCATCTCGTAGAAGTCCAGCACCGGCTGGCTGACTTCTAGCCGGATCGGCGGATTGATCTCGTCGATACCCAGCAGATTCGGCTTGGGTCCGATGAAGCTCACCAGACTCATTACCAAGTCTTCGCGGATCGGGTCGATCGGCGGGTTGGTCACCTGCGCGAACAACTGCTTGAAGTAGTGGTACAGGGTCTTGTTCTTGGCGGACAGCACCGCTAGGGGCGAGTCGTTGCCCATCGAACCGACGGGTTCTTCCGCGGCCGCGGCCATCGGCAGCATCAGGAACTTGAGGTCTTCCTGCGTATAGCCGAACGCCTGCTGGCGGTCGAGCAGCCGCACTTCCGAGCGCACGGGCTGCTGTTTCACGCTTTTCACTTCGTCGAGCCTGATGCGGATGCGCTCTATCCACTCGCTGTAGGGCTTCACCGCCGCCAGCGTTTCCTTCAGTTCCTTGTCGTCGATGATGCGTCCGCGCTCGACGTCGATCAAAAACATCTTGCCCGGCTGCAGGCGCCATTTCTTGACGATTTTTTCCTCCGGGATCGGCAGCACGCCCGCTTCGGAGGCCATGATCACGAGGTCGTCGTCGGTGACGATATAGCGCGCGGGCCGCAGGCCGTTGCGGTCCAGCGTGGCGCCGATCTGGCGGCCGTCGCTGAAGGCGACCGCCGCGGGCCCGTCCCAGGGCTCCATCATCGCCGCATGATACTCGTAGAACGCGCGCCGGTTGGCGTCCATAGTGGTGTGCTTTTCCCAGGCTTCTGGGATTAGCAGCATCATCGCGTGCGCGAGAGAATAGCCTCCCATCACCAGGAGTTCGAGCGCATTGTCGAACGAGGCCGAGTCCGACTGACCGTCGTAGATCAGCGGCCAGACCTTGTTCAGGTCCGCGCCGAGGATGGGGCTGGAAATCGCCTGCTGCCGCGCGCGGATCCAGTTGACGTTGCCGCGCAGGGTATTGATCTCGCCATTATGAGCGATCAGGCGGAACGGATGCGCCAGGTCCCAGGTGGGGAAGGTGTTGGTGGAGAAGCGCTGGTGCACCAGAGCCAGCGCCGATATCAGGCGAGGATCTTGCAGATCCTGGTAGTACTTGCCCACCTGATTGGCCAACAGCAAGCCCTTGTAGACCAGCGTGCGCGCCGACATGGACGCCACGTAGAACTCCTTGCCATGTTTGAGCCGGAGCGCCTGAATGGCGTGGCCCGAGGACTTGCGGATGATGTAGAGCTTGCGTTCGAGCGCGTCAGTCACTGTTACGTCACCGCCGCGACCGATGAACACCTGGCGGACCACCGGTTCTATTTCCTTCCCCGATTCCGCCAGCCCCGAGTTGTCGCGCGGCACGTCGCGCCAGCCGAGCAGTACCTGCCCCTCGTCCTTGATCGCGCGCTCGATTTCGTATTCGCAGGCGAGGCGTGACGCCGGCTCCTGCGGCAGAAATACCATGCCCACGCCGTACTGGCCAACCGGCGGAAGCTGCACCCCCAGCGACGCCATTTCCTCGCGCAGGAAGCGGTCCGGGATCTGGACCAGGATGCCGGCGCCATCGCTCGCCAGCGGGTCGGCGCCGACCGCGCCGCGATGTGCCAGGTTCTTTAGGATGAGCAGCCCTTGCTCGACGATCGTATGGCTCCTGGCGCCCTTGATGTTGGCGACAAAGCCGACGCCGCAGGCGTCATGTTCGTTGGCGGGATCGTACAAGCCCTGGTTGTACAAACCCGGGTCCGCAGGGCGAATAAGGGGTAGGGCCGGATGGGTCACATGCGCACCTTTAGCTGCAAATTGCTCCGGACGGTCGCGCGCAAGCCTGCGACTTTTTCCGGCGGCAACGATGATTTTACCTGCGGATCGCTGTCACTTCAAGCGCTTAGGAAATCGCTGCAGAGCAGCATTTGCGGCGAACGCCAGACTCAGGCGGCGGCGGAAAAAGCCAATGCCTGTTGCAGCGGGGCAGCGGGCACATCGGCGCGAACCGACGCGGCGCCGATTGCGTCGAGCAGGACGAAGTGCAGCTTGCCGCGCTCGGCTTTCTTGTCCACCCGCATCAACTCCAGCAGGCGTTCAGGGGCGATGTCGGGCGGGGCGGTCGGCAACCTGGCGCGCTTGAGCAGGGCGATGATGCGCTCTACATCGGCCTCGGCGATGAGGCCTGTGCGGCGCGACAGGTCCGCAGCCATCACCATGCCCGCGGCCACCGCTTCGCCATGCAACCAATTGCCGTAACCCAGGCCGGACTCGATCGCATGGCCGAAGGTATGACCGAAATTGAGTAGGGCGCGCACGCCGGTCTCGCGCTCGTCCTCGGCCACCACCGCCGCCTTAATCTCGCAGCAGCGGTGCACCGCGTGCGCCAGGGCATCCCGGTCGCAGGCGAGCAACTTTTCCATGTTCTGTTCCAGCCAGGCGAAGAACGCGCCGTCGCGGATGAGGCCGTGCTTGATGACCTCCGCCATGCCGGCCGAGAGTTCGCGCGGCGGCAGCGTATCCAGTACCGCAGTATCGGCCAGCACCAGGCGCGGCTGGTAGAACGCGCCGATCATGTTCTTGCCGAGCGGATGATTGATGCCGGTCTTACCGCCGATGGAGGAGTCCACCTGGGCGAGCAGCGTGGTCGGAACCTGGATAAAGGGTATGCCGCGCATAAACGTGGCAGCGGCAAAGCCGGCAAGGTCGCCGACGACGCCGCCGCCCAGGGCGATGAGCGTTGTCTTGCGGTCGCAGCGGCGCTCGAGCAGCGCATCGTAGATACGATTAAGAGTGGTCCAGTCCTTGTAGCGCTCGCCGTCCTCGAGCACGATACTGATCACGTCCACCCCCCGAATTCCCAATGCCCCGGCGAGCGGCTCGAGGTACAGCGCCGCGACCGTGGTATTGGTGACAATGGCTACCCTCGGCAGGTCCAACTGCGGCAAGATCAACTCGGCGCGGGAGAGCAAACGCTCTCCGATGTGGATAGCGTAGGCGCGCTCACCCAGTTCTACGCGGAGAGTTTGCATCGTTCCCGCAACTGGGGCAGCAATTGGTGAAGAAGGGCGCGCGCGCTTTGGCGGCCGGTATCGACGACGATGTCCGCTATTTCACGGTACAGCGGATCGCGCTGCCGGTAGAGCGAGTGCAGTTTTTCCAGCGGGTCGGTGTCCTGCAGCAAGGGCCGCGACTTGTCGTGACGGGTGCGATGCCGAAGATCCCTGG
The DNA here is from genome assembly GCA_004298385.1 of Betaproteobacteria bacterium. GTDB lineage: Bacteria > Pseudomonadota > Gammaproteobacteria > Burkholderiales > SG8-39 > 2-12-FULL-64-23. The sequence continues at coordinate 32,901 of SCTX01000010.1, forward strand.
GCTGGCCGTGCAGATACACCACCACGCCGCGATGGGCGAGGTGCTTGCGGTTGTCGGCATCGAGCACGGCGCCGCCGCCGGTCGCCACCACCACATTGGACAACCGCGTAAGCTGGTCCACGACTTGCGCCTCGCGCGCGCGAAATCCCGCCTCGCCCTCGATTTCGAATATGAGCGAGATCTTCACGCCGGTACGGCGCTCGATCTCCTGATCGGTATCGTGGAAAGTCTTGGCAAGCTCGGCGGCTAGGTGCCTGCCCACCGTGGTCTTTCCCGCCCCCATCAGGCCGACGAGAAATATGTTATCCGTGTTTTTCACACAACCATTCTAGCAGTAGCCACCCGCCCTCGGGGTCGCGGCAAGCCCGCGCCGCGTGGCTTGCGTCCACCGCAAAAAACAAGAGCCGGTCACCCGGCTCTTTTCCATGCCAAGGAAGAAGCAATCAGCGAAGAATTAGGCGATCGTCCATGATGCGCGGCGTGATGAATACCAGTAGCTCGGTCTTGTTATCCGTCTTGCCGGTGTTCTTGAACAGATTGCCGAGCACCGGTATGTCTCCGAACAAGGGCACTTTTGTGGTGGTTACGCGCTCGTCCTGGCTGAAGATGCCGCCGATCACCACCGTGCCGCCATTCTCGACCAGCACCTCTGTTTTGACATGCTTGGTGTCGATGGCGAAACCCGCCGCCGTTACCTGACCCACCGAATCCTTGTTGATGTCGAGCGTCATGATGATATTGCCGTCGGGCGTGATCTGCGGCTTTACCTTCAGGCTCAGGTTGGCCTTGCGAAATGACACGCTGGTCGCGCCGCTCGAAGTCGCAGATTGATACGGCAGCTCGGTGCCCTGCTCGATCACCGCCTCGACCTTGTCCCCGGTCAGCACTCTCGGGCTGGATATGATCTTGCCTTTGCCGTCTGCTTCCAGCGCGGTCAACTCCAGGGTAAGGAAGCGGGTGAAACCCCGGTTGAAGAGAATCGCCGAAATCACGCCGGCATTGAAGCCGCCCAAGCCGGTGGCCGGCAGATTTACGTTCTGGCCGCCTGCGAGAAAGTCGGGCGTGCCCGACGCCACCTGGAGGGTACCCGCGGCATTGGTCGTCAGTTGCGCATTGTTCGACAAGCTCGCGCCGAGCGAGGTGCGCAGCACGTCGCGGCCGAGGGAGTCTCCGCCCGGAAGCGCCTGGTTGTAGCCGAGCCGCGCGCCCAGATTCTTGCTGAAGGAGTCGTTCGCCTCGACGATGCGCGCCTCTATCATGACCTGGCGCACCGCCACATCGATCTGGGCGATCAGCTTGCGCACTTCTTCGAGGCGGGTGGGGACGTCCTGCACGAACACGGTGTTGGTGCGCGTATCGACCACCGCGCTGCCGCGCTTGGACAGAATCTTCTGCGTGGTGGAGGACAGCAGCGTCTGCACTTCCGCCGCTTTCTGGTAATTGAGCACGAAACTCTCGGTGCGCACCGCCTCCAGTTCGCCGATCTGCTGCTGTGACTCCAGCGTGAGTTTTTCCTTCGTCGCCAGCTCGTCGCGCGGCGCGATCCACACCACGTTGCCGTTCTTGCGCATGTCCAGGCCGCGTGTGTCGAGGATGATCTGCAGCGCCTGGTCCCAGGGCACGTCCTTCAGCCGCAGGGTCAGGCTGCCGCCGACCGCGTCGCTAGTGATGATGTTGAGGTCGGTGAAATCGGCGATCACGTTGAGTACGCTGCGCACTTCGACGTTCTGGAAGTTGAGCGACAACTTTTCGCCACTGAATCCCGCCTTGCTTCCCTGCGTGAGCTTGTTCGGATCGGGAACGATCTGCTTTATTTCGACCACGAACTGGGTATCGGTCTGGTAGGCGCTGTGCTCCCACATGCCCTTCGGCGCGATCACCATGCGCACGTTCTCACCCTGGCTGAAGGTGTTCACGGACTGCACCGGAGTGCCGAAATCGGTCACGTCCAAGCGCCGGCGCAGCTTGTCCGGCAACGAAGTCTTGAAGAAATCGATCACCAGGTTCTGTCCCTGCGCGCGAATGTCTATGCCGGTCGAGCTGTCGGACAGATCGACCATGATACGGCCTTCGCCCGCCTTGCCGCGACGGAAATCGATATCACGCACGGTATGTGCATCAGCCTGTTTGGCTTCGACGAAATGCGTGACCGCGGCCCCGCCGCTGGCGCTCGCGGCCGGCGCGGCGGCGAGGATAATGACCAGATTCTTGCCGTCGAGCTGGGTGTCATAGCCGACGGACCGGCGCAGGTTCAGCACCATGCGCGTGCGCTCGCCCGCCTGCACCATGCTCATGCTCACTAGCTCGCCTTCGCCGATGTTCTGGCTGTTGCGCCCGAGACCATTCACGGTGTTGGGCAAATCAAACGCGATGCGAGCCGGGTTGGCAACGGTGAAGCTCCCCGGCTGCGACTTGAGCGCCTCCTTCAGCGTCAGCTTGACGATGACCTTGCCGCTTTGTTGGGATACGTTGAAGGCCTCGACGCTGTTTGGCGGCGTCTGCGCCAGCGCCAAAACAGTCCAGAAGGATGCAGTCAAGACACCGATCAAACCGAAAATTTTAGCCATAAAGATCCTCACCTTCCTTTTGCCGCTTCTGCCTCGATTATCTGCAGCGCGATCTTGCGCTCAGTCCAATCGCCGGATGCATCCTGCACCAACTCTTTGAGGTTGATCAGATTGTCGGTGATTCCGGTAATGACACCGAAATTCTGCCCCAGATAGTTGCCTATCTTTACCCGATACACGCTGCTGTCGGCCCGCACCAGCGCATAGGTGACGCCCTTCTGCGACAAGGTTCCCACCATTTTCAGTGATTCCAGCGGATAGGCTTCCAGCGGCTCTTTCGGCCGTGCGGCATCGGGCGCGTTGGCGCCGCCTTTACTCTTGGCCGCCGCCGCGATGGCGAGCTCGATTTTGGCCGAACCGAAGGGGTCGGGCAAATCAAGCGCCCGATACGGCACCGGTTCGTAGGGCTTTACCACGGGCAGCGGATCGATGCGACCGCGCAGGTCGTTGGTAAGGTTTTTCAGCTCGGCCTTTAGATCCTGGTGCTCGTCGCCTCCGCACGCGGCGAGAAACGACACGACAGCGATGATTACTAGGTTTCTCATTTCTTGGCGGCCCCGGCTTTAGCGGGGAATTTGGCGGCGGCCTTCTTCTGTTTCGCCACTTCTTCGTCATCGAGATACCGGAAAGTTTTGGCGGTCGTGTCCATCGCCAGCAGGCTCCCGTCTTTTCCGGCCGGACTGATCACTAGGTCATTGAGCGTGACGATGCGCGACAGTTGCGCGATGTCGCTCGCAAACTGCCCCATGTCGTGATAGCCACCCGTCACCCGAACGCTGACAGGCAGTTCGGCGTAGAAATCCTTCATGGTTTCCTGCGGCGCCGGCTTGAACAGTTCAAACTGCAGCCCCCGCCCCAGGCCCGCCTGATTGATATCCACCAGCAGCGCGTCCATCTGCGACTTATTGGGCAGTTGCTTCAGCAAAGCGCCGAAAGAGTTGTCGATCTCGCGCAACTGCTGGCGGTGCAAATCGAGGTTGACCGCCTGCTGCTTCTTGTTCTTGTATTCTTCCTTCAGCTTCGCCTCCTGTTCGGCGCCGGCCGCGAGCTCGTCCACCTGGCCCTGCCAGTCAGCCACATACCCGGCGGCAACCAAGGCCACCAGGGTCGCAATCAAGGCGAGCAGCTTGGGCAATACCGGCCAGGTCCCCGGATCCTTGGGATTGAGATATTTGAATTGTTCAAGCAGCTTGTTCATTGCGCCAGTCCTATTTTCTTGCGCTGCCCGCGTCTGCCCGTGGCGCCGCCGCGCCCTTGCCCGCCCCTCCCTTGGCCGCTCCGCCCTTGGCCGCGTCGGACTCGGACTGCTGCCGCCTGATACTGACGTTCATGATGAATTCGGACAGGCGCTTGTTGTTGATAGTGGCCACTTTAATCTCGACCAGATCCGGGTTCTCCAGATAAGGTGAAGCCTCGAGGTTGCGCATCAAGGTCGACACCCGTGCATTGGATTGCGCATAGCCGCTCAGGTTGACCTTGGAGCCGGTCTGCCTGATCGACTTGAGATAGACGCCATCAGGGGTCTGCCGCACCAATTGTTCGAGCAGGTACACCGTCTGTGCGCGATCGGCCTGCAAGGTTTCAATCACCTGCTTGCGCGATAGCAGCGCCTGGATCTCCTCCTTTAGTTTCTTGATTTCATCTATTTCCTTGTCGAGCTTGGCGTTCTCGTCCGTGAGGAATTTGTTGCGTTCCGTCTGGGTCGAAAGGCGCGTCGCGTAGTATCCATGCACCAAGAGGATGATCGAGGCTGCCAAACCGGCAACCATCCCCATCAGAACGTAAAACTGCAAATTGTGGGCCTTGCGCCGCGCTTCGCGCCAAGGCAGCAGATTTATCCGAATCATGGATCGAACCTCCGCATCGCCAGGCCGCAAGCGGCCATCAGCGAGGGCGCATCTACGAGCAGCTTCTTCGGTTGGATACGCGGCGACACCTGCATACCGGCAAATGGGTTGGCGACACGGGTATTGACCTGCGAGCGGGTACCGACGATGTCCTCCAGCCCCGGGATAACGGCCGAGCCGCCGGTAAGCAGGATGTGCTCGATGCTGCTGAACTGGGTAGAGGTGAAGAAAAATTGCATGGCGCGCTGCACTTCCAGCGCCAGATTTTCCAGGAACGGGCGCAGAATTTCGGCTTCGTAGGAATCGGGCAAGCCGCCGCTACGCTTGGCGTTCTCGGCCTCCTCCTGGCTCATGCCGTACTGGCGCATGATGTCCTGGGTTAGCTGGCCTCCGCCGAAGGCCTGCTCGCGCGTGTACACGGTCTGGTCGTTGCGCAGCACGGTTACGTTCATGACGCTGGCGCCAATATCGACCAGGGCGATGTTCTGGTCCTTGCCGTCATCGGGGAACTGTTTCTTGATCAGATCGAAGGCGGTCTGGATCGCATACGATTCCACGTCCATGACCAGGGCCTTCAGGCCGGCTGCCTCGGCCACCGCCACGCGGTCCTCCACTTTTTCCTTGCGCGAGGCGGCGATCAGCACCTCCACCTCCTCCGCATTCGACGGCGCGGGGCCAACCACCTGATAGTCGAGGTAGACCTCTTCCAAGGCGAAGGGAATGTACTGGTTGGCCTCGGTCTCGACCTGGATTCCCAACTCTTGGTCGCGCAGGCCGGCCGGCGCGACGATCTTCTTGGTGATCACCGCCGCAGTGGGCAGTGCCATGGCCACGTTTTTGGTGCGCGTGGCCAGTTTTTTCCAGCCGCGCACGACCGCTTCCACCACAGCTTCAAGGTTGGTGATATTGCCGTCCACCACCGCGTCCTTTGGCAGCGGTTCAATCGTGTAGCGCTCCACGCGCAGCGCGCCTTTGCCAGCATCGACGACCTCAACCATCTTCACTGCGGAAGAGCTGATGTCCATCCCGAAAAGCGGCGGTGCTTTTGGCTTGAAGATATCAAGGTCCAAGGCGAATTTCCCTTTGAACTATGCCCGGTTAGGCGCGATACATATAATTCACCTTAAATGCTAGCAACAAGTCTAGAAGATGTAAAGCAAATAATGCATGGCGGGTTTCGCCAGTCCCAAAGGGTACCGTTGCGCCCCGCGCGCGGGGATACCCTATAATGCCGGCAATTCAGGAAACTGCGCGAGCGCGGTATCGACTGCGCCCCTTGACCAAAGGGTTGCTGTGCTCCCTTTGAAAACCCAAACCTAAGCGAGCACTTGGCGCGGGGAATACGACTCTTGGCGGTTAGATCTTTCATGTGGTTACGCCTGATTGCCTTCCCGGTGCTGCTCCTTGCCGGACTGGGCCTCATCGCCGGCGCGCTCTTGGGCCTGATGGTCCTGCTCGCCTATCCCAATCTGCCCACGCTCGATGCGCTCACCGACTACCGGCCCAAAGTACCCCTGCGGGTGTACAGCGCGGAAGGCATCCTGATCGGCGAGTTCGGCGAAGAGCGCCGCTCCGTTGTCGCTATCGGCGAAGTCCCCGAGCTCATGAAGCAGGCCATCCTCGCCGCCGAAGACGAACGCTTTTACCAGCACACTGGAGTCGACTACCAGGGCGTCATCAGGGCAGCCTACTCCAATTTGACCACGGGCGGCAAGCGTCAGGGAGCTTCCACTATCACCATGCAGGTGGCAAGGAATTTTTTCCTGTCCAGCGAAAAAACGCTTACCCGCAAACTCTACGAGGCGCTGCTCGCCTTCAAGATCGAGGCGAGCCTGTCCAAAGACGAGATCCTGCAGATCTATATCAATCAAATCTACCTGGGACAACGTGCCTACGGCTTCGCTGCTGCGGCGCAGATTTACTACGGCAAGGCGCTAAAGGATATTAATGTGGCCGAGGCGGCGATGCTGGCCGGGCTGCCCAAGGCCCCTTCCAGCTTCAACCCGGTGGTCAACCCTAAGCGCGCCAAGCAACGACAGATCTACGTGCTGCGGCGCATGCACGAACTGGGCCACCTCAGCGACGCCCAGTTTGCCGAAGCTCAAAAGGCGCAGCTTGCGGTCAAGCACGAGACCAACGAATACGCCTTGCGCGCCGAGTACGTGGCCGAAATGGTGCGGCAGGTGATGTACGAGCGCTTCGCCGACGACGTGTATAGCAAGGGTTATCGCATTTACACCACTATCACCAAGGCCGACCAGGAGGCGGCCTACGCCGCGCTGCGCCGCGGCGTGCTGGACTACGACAAGCGCCATGGCTACCGCGGCCCCGAGGGCTATGTCGAACTGCCCCCGGAGGGCCAGCCGGACGAGGCGCTGGAAGAGGCGCTGTCGGAGGAGTCCGATAGCGACGACCTCCTCGCCGCGGTGGTGCTGGAGGCCAGTCCGAGGCAGGTGCGCGCCTACCGCCGCGGCGGGGAGCTGGTGAGTATAGCGGGCGAGGGCCTCAAATTCGCGCAGAAAATGCTCGATGACAAGGCCGCGCCGAACAAGAAAATCCGGCGCGGCGCCCTGATCCGCATCCAGAAGGACGAAAAACACAATTGGCAGATCCTGCAACTGCCGGAAGCCGAGGCGGCGCTCGTTGCCGTCAACCCGATCGACGGCAGCGTGCGCGCGCTGGTCGGCGGCTTCGACTTCAACCGCAACAAGTACAACCACGTTACCCAGGCCTGGCGCCAGCCCGGCTCGAGCTTCAAGCCTTTCATCTATTCGGCAGCGCTGGAGAAAGGCTTCACCCCAGCGACAATAATCAACGATGCCCCGGTAGTCGTCGACGCCGCCCAGACCGGCGGGCAAACCTGGGAGCCGCGCAACTACGACGGCAAGTACGAAGGCCCGATACGCCTGCGCACTGGTCTGGCGAAGTCGAAGAACATGGTCTCTATCCGCGTGCTGCAGGCGATCGGCCCCGAGTACGCGCAGGACTACATCACCCGCTTCGGCTTCGACGCCGACAAGCACCCGCCTTACCTCACCATGGCGCTGGGCGCCGGCTCGGTCACGCCCTGGCAAATGGCGCGCGGCTACTCGGTATTTGCCAACGGCGGCTACCGCATCGAACCTTACGTGGTACAGCGCATCGTCGACGACCGCGGCAATATCCTTGCCCAAGCGCAACCGCCGCGCGCCGGCGACGAAAGCCTGCGCGTGATCGACGCGCGCAACGCCTTCGTCATGGACAGCATGATGCACGACGTGGTGCGTTACGGCACCGCTGCGCGCGCGATGTCGCTCGGGCGCAAGGATCTGGCGGGCAAGACCGGCACCACCAACGACCTCGTCGATGCCTGGTTCGCCGGTTATCAGCCGACCCTGGTAGCGATCGCCTGGATCGGCTTCGACCAGCCGCGCAAGCTCGGCAATAATGAAACCGGCAGCGTGGCTGCCCTGCCTATCTGGATGAGCTATGCGAGCAAGGCGCTCCAAGGTGTGGACGAGATGTTCCAGGAAGTCCCCGATGGAATCACCAGCGTCAGCGTCAATCCGGATACCGGTCAGGCTGCCAGCGATGGCAAGCTGATCGAATACTTCTATCGCGAGAACATCCCGGCGGCGCAAAAACGCGACGCGCCTGACGCCGGTACGCACAGCGCGGAGAAAGTCAAAAGCCCGTTGTTATGACGCGCAAGGGGAAACGGTCTGGCCGGAGTAGCCGGATGAATTCGCTCTCCTGCATCGAGCTCGTGCCAGGTGCTCTCATGCTAAGATTCAACCATGCGTGTGATCGTTTCCGCCATCCTGATATGCGTGCTGCTCGGGGCCTGCGGCTCCAAGGGCGCGCTCATTATCCCGCCAAAACCGAGCACCGAGCAGCAGCAGTCCAATAGCAACAAACAAAACTAGGCGCCATGTTCGAGTTTCGCAACGGCTCGCTGCACGCTGAGCCGGTTCCACCGGAGGCCATCGCGCGCGAGTTCGGCACGCCCTGCTACGTCTATTCCCGCGCCGCCATCGCGGGCGAAATGGGAAGGCATGCGCCGGTCTCGTTCCGGGTCAATCCCGATGTCGACGCCCGCACCCACCGGTACATCTCCACCGGCTTGAAGAAAGACAAATTCGGTGTCGAGTTCGATGCCGCGCCCGAACTGTAGCAACGCCGGCGTGCTGCTCATCCGCATCGAATACCCCAAGCCCGGCGCGGCGCGCAATTTAGCCGTGGTCGATGCTGCCATGAACGGCCTGATTCGCCCGGCCCTGTACCGAGCCTGGCATGATATCGTCGCGGTAAGGAATAGCGTCGGCCCGGGCGCTGTTTACGACATGGTCGGGCCGGTGTGCGAAAGCGCCGATTTCCCCGGCAAGGAGCGCGAACTCGCCGTGAACGAGGGCGACCTGCTGGCGGTGATGTCGGCCGGCGCCTACGCGATGTGCATGAGCTCCAACTACAACAGCCGGCCGCGGGCGGCCGAAGTCATGGTGGGCGGGGAAAAAACGCATCTGATCCGGGAGCGCGAGCGCGCCGAGGCGCTTTTTGCCTTGGAGCACCTTTTACGATAGATTGCGCAAGCCGTATCGCGTCCGCAATCCGGACGTGCGCAACCGAACCGGCCTGCGCCCGATCCACCCGGGCCAATCGCACTTTAGATCCACGCAACGCAATTCGAGACCACGGTGACCAAGTCAAATAAGCTGATACTTTCCGCGATCGTCGGCGCCGTAGTCCTCGCCGGAGCGCTGTATGCCTATCGGGGGGCCGAGATTCGCGCGCAAGACGCGAAACCCGCCAGAGCCGCGCCCGATATTCCCGTCTCGGTTGCAGTGGTGACGCAACAGACCATTGCGGTGCGCATCCAGGCGATCGGCAATGCCGAGGCCTACGCCACGGTCGCGCTGAAAGCGCGCGTTGACGGACAGATCGTCGAAGTCAATTTCAAGGAAGGCCAGGAAGTCAGAAAAGGCGCGGTGCTGTTCAAAATCGACTCGCGCCCCTTCGAGGCGACCCTGCGCCAGGCCGAGGCGAATCTGATGCGCGACACTGCGCAGAAGGAGCAGACGCGGTCGCAGGAGCGGCGCTACCAGGAGTTGCTGCAGAAGAACTTCGTTTCCAAAGAAGCCTACGCGCAGATCCGCACCAACGCCGATAGCGCCGAAGCGGTTGCGCTCGCCAGCAGGGCCGCTGTCGACAACGCGAGGCTGCAGCTCGAATACTGCACCATACGCTCCCCCATCGACGGCTTTGTCGGCAAGGTGATGCTGCAGATGGGCAACATGGCCCGCGCCAACGACAGCAACCCGCTGGTGATCATCAACCAGGTGCGGCCGATTTACGTCAATTTCGCCATCCCCGAACAGCGCCTTTCGGCGGTGCGCGAGCAGATAGCGAAGGGCCGACTGTCCGTCGAAGCGCTGCAGCCCAACTCGGACAAGGCGGCGGCAACGGGAACGCTGAGCTTTGTGGATAACGCCGTCGACGCCACCACGGGAACCATCAAGCTGAAGGCGGTGTTCCCGAACGAGGACAAGGCCCTGTGGCCGGGTCAGTTCGTGAGCACCAGCTTGAAACTCTACGATCAAAACGAAGCGCTGGTCGTCCCGTCCCAGGCGGTGCAGACTGGCCCCAGCGGCCAGTACGTCTACGTCGTCAAGCCGGACATGAGCACCGAGGTGCGCAAGGTCGCGCTGGATCGGGTCGATGGCGAGCACGCCATCATCGCCAGCGGCCTGCAGAGAGGCGAGACGGTGGTGCTCAAGGGCCAGTTGCGCCTGTCCCCGGGGGCGAAGATCAGCATCGCCAAGCCGCCGGCCGCGAAGCCGTGAACATCGCCGAGCTGTTTGTCCGGCGCCCGGTCATGACCGTCCTGGTCATGGCCGCGATCGTGATCTTCGGACTCGCGGGCTTCCGCCTGCTGCCGGTGAGCCAGTTGCCCAACATCGATTTCCCGACGATACAGGTCACGGCGCAACTGCCCGGGGCCAGCCCCGAGACCATGGCCTCGGCCGTAGCCACTCCGCTGGAGAAGCAGTTCTCGACCATCGCCGGCATCGACACCATGACCTCGATCAGCGGCCAGGGAACCACGTCGATCACCATTCAGTTCGCGCTCGACCGCGACATCGACGCCGCCGCCCAGGACGTCAACTCGGCCATCGCCTCCGCCGCGCGGCAATTGCCGGCAACGATGCCGGCGCCGCCGTCCTTCCGCAAGGTCAATCCAGCGGACTTCCCGGTCTATTACCTCGCGCTGACCTCGGACGTGCTGCCGCTGTCGACGGTCAACGAATACGCCGAAACCTTTCTCGCGCAGCGCATCTCCACCATCAGCGGCGTGGCCCAGGTGCAGGTGTTCGGGCAGCAGAAATACGCGGTACGCGTGCAGGTTGACCCGAACCAGCTCGCCGCTCGCGGCGTCGGCATCAACGAGGTCGAGCAGGCCATCGCCCAGGCCAACGTCAACCTGCCCACCGGCACGCTCTATGGCAAGGACCGCATGTTCGCGGTGCAGGCCACCGGGCAACTCTATGACGCGACCGCGTTCCGCCCGATCATCGTGGCCTATCGCAACGGCTCGCCGATACGTTTGAACGAACTCGGGCGGGTCATCGATTCGGTGCAAAGCGACAAGATCGCCGCCTGGTTCAAGGGCAAACGCGGCATCGTGCTCGCGATCCAGCGCCAGCCGGGCACCAACACCATCGAGGTGGTGGATTCGATCAAGAAACTGCTGCCGACTTTCCGCGCCGAGGTGCCGGCGGGGATCGACATCAATATCCTGTATGACCGCTCGGTCACCATCCGCGGCTCGGTCCAAGAGGTCGAATTCACGCTGCTGCTGTCGCTCGCGCTGGTGGTCATGGTGATATTCATATTCCTGCGCAACATCCCGGCGACCATCATTCCGAGCGTGGCCCTGCCCCTGTCCATCATCGGCACCTTCGCCGCGATGTACCTGTTCGGCCACAGCCTGGACAATATATCGCTGATGGCGCTCACGCTCTCGGTCGGCTTCGTCGTCGACGATGCCATCGTGATGCTGGAGAACATCACCCGCCACGTCGAGATGGGCAAGAGCCGCTGGCAGGCGACCCTCGACGGCTCCAAGGAAATCGGCTTTACCATCGTGTCGATGACGATTTCCCTGATCGCGGTATTCATTCCGGTGCTGTTCATGGGCGGCATACTCGGCCGGCTGCTGCACGAGTTTGCGGTCGTGATCATGGTCGCCGTGCTGATCTCTGGCTTCGTCTCGCTCACGCTCACGCCGATGATGTGCAGCCGCATCCTGAAGCCCCACTCCGCGGAGACGCACGGGCGCATGTTCATGCTGTTCGAGCGCGGTTTCGATTCGGTCAAGGAAGCTTACGCCTACACCCTGCGCTGGACGCTCAAGCACCGGCGATTCACCCTGGCGGTGTTCCTTTCCATCATCGTCGTCACCGGATTCCTGTTCACCAAGATGCCCAAGGGCTTCCTGCCGAGCGAGGATTCGGGGCAGTTGTTCTGCTTCACCGAGGCCCCTCAGGACATTTCCTTCGAAGCCATGGCCGGGCTGCAGACCCAGGTTGCCGAGATCATCCGCCAGGATCCCAACGTCGAAGCGGTGATGTCCTTCATCGGCGCGAGCGGCTTCAATCCCGCGCTCAACGTCGGCCGCATCACCATCACCCTCAAGCCGCGCAAGGAGCGCAAGTCTGCCGAGGAGGTGATCCGCGGGCTGCGGCCGAAGATCAACACCGTGCTCGGCATCAAGGCCTTCATGCAGAACGTGCCGGCGATCCGCATCGGCGGGCAGCTTACCAAGAGCCCATATCAATATGTGCTGCAAGGCGCAAACACCGAGGAGCTGTACCACTGGGTGCCGATCATCGAGGCGAAGCTGAAAACCTTGACCACGCTGATCGACGTGGGCAGCGATCTGCAGATCACGCGCCCGCAGGTGACCGTGGAAATCGACCGCGAAAAAGCCTCGGCGCTCGGGGTCAGCGTGCAGCAGATCGAACTCGCGCTGAACAACGCCTACGGCGAGCGCCAGGTTTCGACCATTTACACCGCCACCAACCAGTATTGGGTGATCCTGGAGCTCGAGCCGCGCTTCCAGACCGACCCATCGGTGCTGCCGATGCTCTACGTGCGCGCCTCGACCGGGGCGCTGGTGCCGCTCTCCGCTCTGGCCAAGCTCAGCTACGGCGTCGGCCCGCTCTCGGTCAGCCACCTCGGCCAGTTGCCCTCGGTTACCTTTTCCTTCGATCTGCGGCCGGGCGTCGCGCTATCGCAGGCAATCACCGAAATCAACCAAGCCACGCGCGAACTGCAGGTGCCGCCCACGCTCAACACCACTTTCCAGGGCACGGCGCAGGCGTTCCAGGCCTCGCTCCAGGGCATGGGCCTGCTGCTGCTGCTGGCCATCGTGGTGATCTACCTGGTGCTCGGGATCCTGTACGAGAGCTTCGTTCATCCGCTTACGATCTTGTCGGGCTTGCCGACCGCCGCCCTCGGCGCGCTGCTGACGCTGCTGCTATTCGGCATCGAACTCAACATGTACGCCTTCGTCGGCATGATCATGCTGATCGGCATCGTCAAGAAGAACGCGATCATGATGATCGACTTCGCCATCGAGGCGCAGAGAAAGGAAGGCAAGACCCCCGCCGACGCCATGTACGAGGCCTGCATCGTGCGTTTCCGGCCGATCATGATGACCACCATGGCGGCGTTGATGGGCAGCTTGCCGATCGCACTGTCCATCGGCGCCGGCGGCGATGCGCGTATGCCTCTGGGATTGGCCGTGGTCGGCGGCCTGGCCGTGTCGCAGGTGCTGACGCTCTATATCACGCCGGTGATCTACCTTTATTTCGAGCACCTGCAGGAGTGGCTGACGCGGCGGCGCGGCGCGCCTGCCAAAGCAAGGCTCGGCGCGGCCGACTTATAACAGGCCCTAAGGATTGAGCTGGCGGTAGACGACCGTGGCGATTGCCAGAAGGCTCGCGCGGTCCATCTCCCCGGACAAGGCGTAGCCGAGTTTTCCGTCGATCCAATAGAACACGGCGACCTTGTCTTCCTGACTAAAACGGAAGGCGGTGTCACGCGGCTCGGCGTCGCTGAGGGATACGTACAGCGTGATCCGCTGGCCCATCGCGTCCTGATACATGAACTGCGCCACCGGCCCCTTGCCGCCGGGCAATAGCCGCCCGCCCACCAAATCGAAGCCCCGCTGCTTCAGCACCGGCGCTTTAAGCTCATGCCCTAGGCGCTTGGACAGCCACTTCACCAGGTGATCCTGCTGATCGGCGCCGACTTCGACCGGGTGCCGCACTTCGGGGGCATACACTGCGTATGCGACTGCGGCCCGACGCGGCAGTGCCGCGGCCTCCACAAACCGATCAGTTCGGTAGGACTGCGACATCCAACCCAGCCCGAAGCCGAGGCCCATCGCCCCCGCGGCAAGCGCGTAATACGGCCAGCGCCCCCGCAACGCTCGCGCCGCGAGCAGCCGCTGCGGCACCGGCTCATTCAGCACCGGGCTGTAAAGCGCCCGCAGCGCTTCGTTTTGCTCGCGCCAGACGCGCACGCTTTCGGTCGCCGCCGAGTCGTGCGCCAGACGAGCTTCCACCTGAACGCGGCGCGCGTCATCCAGTTGTCCGTCGGTGTAAGCGTGCAGATCGGTTACGCTGAGATCGCTCATTTCACTACTTTAAGATTTGTCGCCGTGGCGGCGCCCGACATCAAGGCGCGCAGGCGCTCGCGCCCGCGTGACAAGCGCGACATCACCGTACCGACCGGAATGCTCAGTACCTTGCTCACCTCGGCATAAGTCAGTTGCTCCAGCGCCACCAACAGCAGCACTTCGCGCTGCCCTGCAGGCAGCAGCGTCAGCGCCGCGTCCAGGTCGCGCAATTCCAGCGGGTCGGACTGCGGCGCGCTCTGCAGCCCTTCTTCGACGCCATCGTCGAGAGCCAGTTCGCGCCGCGCCTTCAGTTGATTGATGAACACGTTATGCATGATGGTGAACAGCCAGGCGCGCAAATCGCTTCCGCGCCGCCACAAATAGAATTTGGCCAGCGCCCGCTCGAGCGTGTCCTGCACCAGGTCATCGGCTCGGTGGTTGTCCCCCGCTAGGGCGCGCGCATAGCGCCGCAAGCGTGGGATGTGCGCGACGATCTCTGCACTCTCCATTAGCACATCATAGCAATGCCATGCTTATCGCGTGATGACAGGAAAAAAATCGGGGGCTGCCCAGGATTAAACAGCGGGGCAGATGAATTTATTCCAGCGCCGGCAAGATTCGGCCGGGCCCAGCACGATAAGGTCGCGATGATGCTCATCGATAGGCGCAGACCGTCGATGAACTCGATCCATCCCGCACCAGGCGCAGACCGTCCACGATCGGCTTCCACAAATGAAAAAGAGGGCTTGCGCCCCCTGCTTGCAGCCGGTATTACGCTAACGCAGGCCGGCGATGTAATCCGCGACTCCCTGGATTTCACGGTCGGAGAGTTTCTCCGCCACGCCGCGCATGGCGTTGTTGGGATCGTTGGCGCGCTCGCCGGCCCGGAAAGCCTTTAGCTGAGTCTCAGTGTACTCGGCGTGCTGACCGGCCAGGCGCGGATACTGCGCCGGCATGCCGGCGCCGTTCGGCCCGTGACAGGAAGCGCAGGCGGCGACGCCTTTACCGGCGACGCCGCCGCGGTAAATTTTTTGCCCCAACGCGACCAAATCCTTGCTCTTCGCCGTGCCGGATTTGGCCGTCTGGTCGGCGTAATAAGCAGCGAGGTTGCGCATGGCCTCGGGCGACAGGCTCGCCACCATACCCGCCATTAGCGGGTTATCGCGTTCGGCTTTCTTGCCTGCCGCCGCTTTGAAGTTTACGAGCTGCTTATGCAAGTACTCGGGAATCTGGCCGGCCAGCTTGGGATTGACCGCGATCTGGCTGTTGCCGTCTGCTCCATGGCAGGCGGCGCAAGTCTGATTGGCAATAGCTTGCCCTTTGGCGGCATCCCCTTTGAACGGCGGCTCGGCCGCTGCTGCCAGAGCCGGTAGCATAGCGGCGAGCGCCATGATGCGTTTCATGCTTGTGCTCCTCGAAGCAGGATATATCGGAAAAGCTGATATTCTATCCGACTTTCCGGCATTTGGGCCTGCACTGCCATGTCGTTGTTCCGCGGCGCCAGCTTCTACATCACCGCACACCATCTCGGCGATCTGCCGCCGCCGCTAGGCCCGGAGATTGCCTTCGCCGGACGCTCCAACGCGGGAAAATCCAGCGCCATCAACACGCTCGTCGACCATAACCGCCTGGCTTTCGTCAGCAAGACGCCGGGGCGCACTCAGCAGATCAATTTTTTCAGCCTGCGCGGCGGTGCTTTCCTGGTCGACCTGCCCGGCTATGGCTACGCCAAGGTCCAGCGCAAGCTGCGCGCGCATTGGGAGCAACTGCTCTCTACCTATCTGCGGACCCGCGGTTCGCTGTTCGGGATGGTGTTGATCATGGATGCACGCCATCCGCTCACGCCGCTCGACCGGCAGATGCTGAACTGGTTCGCGTCGACGGGCAAGCCGGTACACGTGCTATTGTCCAAGTCGGACAAACTCTCGCGGCAGGAAGGGCAAACGACACTGCGTGAAGTGCGCGCCGAGTTGTTGAAGTACGCAAACAATTATACGGCGCAACTTTTTTCCAGTTCGAAAAAGCAAGGCATGGAAGAAACAGAAGTAATGATCGGGAACTGGTTGGGCATCAAGCACGAAAACACAAAAAAAGCCCCCGGCTAAGGGGGATAAGACCGGGGGCAAGAACGCCTTAAACAGAATTAAGGCACCCGCTCAGGGAGGAGAAGCGGGAGATGACTGTGGTCACCTATCTTTAGGATAAAAAATCTTCAAAAAAGTTTCCGGAAGCGGCAACAGAAACACAGTTTTTTCCAATATATCGATTGAGAAGGTTAGAAACCATCATGAATATTTACGGCAACTTCCCCGCGTTGCGTATGCGCCGCATGCGACACGACGAGTTTACACGTCGCCTAATGCGAGAGCATGTGCTCACTACCAATGATCTCATTTACCCGGTATTCGTGATGGAGGGGGTGAGGAAAACCCAACTGGTGGCTTCAATGCCGGGAGTGGAGCGGATGACCATGGACAAGCTGCTGCCGGTGGCGGAACGCTGTCTGAAGCTGAAGATCCCGGTGATGGCCCTGTTTCCCGTGATCGACGCCAAGCTCAAGACCCTGGACGGCAAGGAAGCAACCAACCCAAAAGGTCTGATCCCGCGCGTGGTCGCCAGGCTGAAAAAAGAATTCCCGGAACTCGGGCTAATGTGCGATGTCGCGCTAGACCCCTACACCAGCCATGGCCAGGACGGCGTAGTCGATGCAAGCGGCTACATCCTCAACGACGCTACGATCGCCATTCTGGAAAAGCAGGCGCTCACTCAGGCCGCGGCCGGGGTGGATATCGTTGCCCCCTCGGACATGATGGACGGGCGCATTGGCCGCATCCGCTCCGCCTTGGACAAAAGGCGATTCATCCACACCCGCATCATGGCGTACTCGGCGAAGTACGCGTCGGGCTATTACGGCCCGTTTCGCGACGCGGTCGGTTCCGCGGCGAACTTGGGCAAGGGCAACAAATTCACCTATCAGATGGACCCGGCCAATACCGATGAAGCGTTATGGGAAGTGGGATTGGACCTGCAGGAAGGCGCCGACATGGTAATGGTGAAGCCTGGCATGCCCTATCTGGACATCGTGCGGCGGGTGAAAGACGAGTTCAAGGCGCCGACTTTCGTTTATCAGGTGAGCGGCGAGTATGCCATGCTCAAGGCGGCTGGCATGAACGGCTGGATCAACGAGAAAACCTGCGCCATGGAGGCGCTGCTCGCCTTCAAGCGCGCCGGCGCCGACGGCGTACTCACTTACTACGCGCTCGACGCAGCGCAGTGGATCAAGGAAAGCCGGTAAAACCGGAAGCCGCGACGCAGGGACACAACACAAAGGACCCGTTACCTAATCATATTTTTTCGGTGGCGGCCTTTTACTCTTATCCGCGGCCCGAAGAGCTCACTAGCCGAAGATAATCGCCACGCCGTGCGCTTCCGCCGCGCCGACCGCAACCGAGCCGTCGGGCATGCGCATTGGATGCAGCCCCGCCGCGCGTATGGTTCGCTGCGCCATATCGCGATCGGCGACGCGAATGAATAGCGCCGCCATGCAGGGCCGGTGACGCGCGCTGATCCATACCCCGGGCAGCCGTTTCGCCAGTGCGCGTTCGCCGACAACGGCGATGGGCGTGTCGCCGGTATTAATCAGCAGTCCTTCGTATATGACCCGGGCCTTCACGTCGAACAAACGTTCGTAGGCTGCAGCGGTCGCGGCTACGTCATTGCTGAGGATCGCCAGCGCGGCCAGACCGGTCGCCGTATTCGCATGCGTCTGATACTCGGGGCGCCACACCACATCGCGGGTGAAATGCTGGCACAGAAACACTTGCCCGCCCGGGGTCTGCTCCAGGCCCAACTGGGTGATGCGAAACGAAGCGTTCTTCGTGCCCTCCGGCAGTTGCACCGGGCGTGAGAAATCGACCGGCTCGGAAGGGGCAAGCGCCGCCGCGGTGAGTTCGCCGTAGGCACCCCGCGCATTGTCCGTCTTGAGCGCGACCGCCGCCAAGCCGTCACCGACGCGGGCAAAGTCGTAGTAATACTCGCGGCCCGGCAGACGTTGCGGCACCATCAGCAGCTCGAAATAATCCTGACCGAACATGACGCAGTGGTTGCGTGACCCCAGCGTATGATGGCCGCGAGGGGTGAGGGTGAAACCCATGCGCCTAAAAGTGTCCTGGGTTGAATCCAGGTCGCGCGTGGTGATTACTACGTGGTCTATGCCATTGACGTGTTTTCTCACCGTCTTGTTCTCTTATTTTGCGGACGCGCCATTATAATTGCGTTGGCGCCCGTTGCAGAGAGTGGGGTGTGCTTTGAGCCCAACTTCCATAAGGTTTGTTTGATTAGTAAGCACTTCCTGTCGCGAAAAGTGGCTCTATATATTGATTTCAACAGGAGTATTACTCATGCTTTACATAGACTACGGAAGAGGCGGTCCAGCTGAGGTAATGAAACTGGCCGAAAGACCCGTCCCGCAGCCGCAGGCGGGCGAAGTCGTTGTCGAAGTCCGCTACGCCGGCGTCAACCGCCCCGACGTATTGCAGCGCTCAGGCCTTTATCCGCCGCCGCCGGGGGCCTCACCCACCCTAGGGCTGGAAGTCGCCGGCCGCGTCAGCGCCGTCGCATCGGATGTGACGCAGTGGAAAGCAGGCGACCTGGTATGCGCGCTCACGCCGGGCGGAGGCTACGCCGAGTATTGCGCGGTGCCCGCGCCGCATTGCCTGCCCATCCCCAAGGGCCTGTCACCGCGGGAGGCGGCCGCATTGCCGGAAAATTACTACACCGTCTGGACCAATGTCTTCGACCGCGGCCGGCTGAAGGCGGGGGAGACCTTCCTCGTGCACGGCGGCTCCAGCGGCATCGGCCTCACCGCCATCCAGTTGGCCAAGGCATTCGGCGCGACCGTCTACACTACCGTGGGCAACAAAGACAAAGCGGAGTTCTGCCGGAAGGTGGGGGCAGACGCCGCCATCGACTACCGTGAGCAGGATTTCGCGGCCGAGATCGGCCAGCTCACAAACAAAAAAGGCGTGGACCTGATCCTCGACATGGTAGGCGGCCCTTACATAGAGAAGAACTTCAAATCGCTGGCGCTAGAGGGGCGGCTGGTGCAAATCGCCTTCCTCCAGGGGAGCAAAGTCACGCTCGATTGCATGCCGATCATGCTCAAACGGATCACCTTCACCGGATCGACTCTGCGCCCGCGCACCGTGGCGCAGAAAGCGGCGATCGCGCAGGATCTGCTAAAACAGGTCTGGCCGCTGCTGGAATCGGGCAAGGTGAAGCCGGTGATCCACGCCACGTTCCCGCTCAAGGACGCCAAGCTCGCGCACCAACTGATGGAGTCGAGCAAGCACATCGGCAAGATCATGTTGGAGGTCAAGAAGTAGGTCGCACGATGCGGGGAGGATAGCTCGAACTGCAGCGATATGACGTGCGCGAACGGCGGCCCGTCCGCGCGGATCGTCAACTGCGCACGGATGAAATACCATCCATGCGCAGTTGACGATCTTGTATAAAGACCAGTGCTATCCGGGCTTTTCCTCATAACCGCGTTTTCTGTACGGATCGCTTTTATCCGTACGGAAAACGCGGTTGGCGCGCGCAGCGCGCAATGGCCATGCGCTGGATTTCAAAGGCTGGCGGCGCGATTGAGGGAAGCAAGGAAGTCGTCGGCTGATTGATAACCGACCACCCGCAGTCCCTGGATTTCCTTGCCCTGACGATCGAAGAAAATGATGCCGGGCGGACCGAACAGACTGAAGCGCTTCAGCATGGCCTTGTCCTCGGGCGAATTGGCGGTGACGTCCGCCTGCAACAGCAGCATCCCTTCCAGCTTCGCTTTCACCCGGGCGTCGCTGAAAGTGAACGCCTCCATTTCCTTGCAGGATACGCACCAGTCGGCGTAAAAATCGAGCATCACCGGCTTGCCGGGGACCGCAAGCTTCGCTTCGAGTTCGGCCAGATTTCTGACGCGGGTGAAGCGCACTTCCTGCGCCCCGCGTTCGCCGCCGGCCATGAGCCCTGCGAGCGGACGCAGCAGGTCGCGGCTGCCCGATAACGCTCCGATCACGAGCGCCGCGCCGGCGAGCAGGGCGAGGAAACCCACGCCTTTCCACAGGCGCGCGGCGGCGCCGGCCTCGGGCGGCAGCGAATCGATCGCGCGCAGCACCATGGCCGAGCCGACGAGGAGCGCGGCCCAGGCGAACATTTGCACCGCCGCCGGCAGCACCGGCGACACGATCCAGATCGCGACCGCAAGCAGCAGCGCGCCGAAGAAATATTTCACCGACCTCATCCAGTGGCCGGACTTAGGCAAGAATGCGCCCTCGAATACGCCGACCAGGATCAGCGGCACGCCCATGCCGAGCGACATGGCGAACAGCGCGATGCCTCCCAGCATCACGTCGCGCGTCTGGCTGATGTAGAGCAGCGCGCCGGCCAGCGGCGCGGCCACGCAGGGGCTGACGATGGCGGCCGACAATACGCCCATCACCGCCACCGCGCCGAAGTGTCCGCCCTTGAACCGCTTGCTGGTCTCGGTAATTTTCGCGTGAAACCCGGAGGGCAGTTGCAGTTCGTAGAAGCCGAACATCGATAGCGAGAGCAGCACGAACACCGCGGCGAAAGCCGACAACACCCAGGGATTTTGCAGCGCAGCCGACAGCAGACTGCCCGACAGGGCCGCGCCGATGCCGATCGCGGTGTAGGTGACCGACATGCCCAGCACATAGGCGGAGGATAGCGTGAATGCGCGCGCGCGGGTGGCGTTGCGGCCTTCGCCCACAATGATGCCGGACAGGATCGGGATCATCGGCAGCACGCAAGGCGTGAAAGTGAGCAGGATGCCGGCGCCGAAAAAAGCAGCGGCGATCAGCCACAGGCTGCCCGAGGCGAGCAGTCTCTCGAAGCGCGCTTCGTCGCCGATCACCGCGGGTGCGTCCGTCGCGCGTGCCGCCGCCGCGAACGGCGTCGATGCCGTCCCCGGCCCGGTTGCGCTGGAAGCAGGCGCGAGCCCGGCGAGTTTGATCTGGGCCGTCTGCACCTGTGGTACGTAGCACACACCGACGTCGGCGCAGCCCTGCGAAGTGACCGCCAGCTCGAGCTTGTCCGCCGCAGCCTCGCGCGTGAACGGCAGGCGGATGCGCACCTCCTTGCGGTAGGTCTCCACCTTGCCGAAAAATTCGTCGTTGTGGACATCGCCTTTGGGGAGCTGCGCCGCGCCCAGTTTCACGCCGGCCGGCTCGACGGCGAATTTGAACTTGTCGCGATACATGTAATAGCCGTCGGCGATCCGATAGCGCACCTCGAGCATGCCTGCGTCTATTGCCTGCGCCGAGAACTTGAATGCGACCGCCGGGTCGAGCAGCTCCTGCGCGCCGGCAAGCCCATGCGTGAAGAGCGGCAGCAGCAAGGCGAGGATTCGATACAGGTGGATTCGCATAAGGGGTTCAGGCCTGTTGGTCGTGGTCGCGCGTTTCGGCTTCGACCCACCGCAGATAGGCCGGCAGGCCGTGAATCATTGGGACCGCGATAATCTCAGGGAGTTCATACGGATGGTTGGCGCGGATCGACGCCTCCAGTTCCGCGTAGCGGTCCTGCACGGTCTTGATCAGCAGCGGATGCTCCTCGTCATGCCGGATTTCCCCCTGCCAGCGGTATACCGAGCTGCAGGGGGCGAGAATGTTGACGCAAGCGGCGAGGCGTCGTTCGACCAGCAGCGTGGCAAGCTTTTCGGCGCTTTCGCGGTCCGGCAGGTTGGTGACGACGAGCAAGCTGTCCATGGGTTTTGTCGGGATTCAGTTCGCGACCACCGCCGGCACGCCCTCGT
Organism: Betaproteobacteria bacterium; assembly: GCA_004298385.1. Taxonomy (GTDB): domain Bacteria; phylum Pseudomonadota; class Gammaproteobacteria; order Burkholderiales; family SG8-39; genus 2-12-FULL-64-23. Next base: position 54,801 of record SCTX01000010.1, read on the forward strand.
GGACGCTGGGATAGCGCAAGCGCACGCCCAGCTCGGCTTTCATGCGCGTATTGGTGAGACGTCGTGATTCGCGCATGAACGACAGCAGCCCTTCGGCAATCGCGCCTGCCTCGGCCGCCGCGCGCGCAATGCGCGGCGGCCGAGGCAGGCGCGCACGATCGGCCACCAGATCGAAGTAATCGCCCATTTTCATCTCGCTGTCGTCGCTCGCGTTGTATACGCGGCCGGCTCCGCCCCGTTCGAGCGCGGCCAGGCAGACACCAGCCAGGTCGTCGGCGTGGATGTGATTGGTGTAGACGTCATCCTCGGCGCGCAATACCGGCGAGGCGCGCTTCAACTGCGCCAGCGGCAAGCGCTCGGCCGCATAAATCCCGGGCACGCGTAGAACAACCACCGCCACCTCGCTCTGCTTGCCCCAGACGAAGAGCGCGCGTTCCGCGTCGACCCGGCGCTGGCCTCGCGCCGTCTGCGGCGCGACCGGCCGGTCCTCGTCCACCCAGGCCCCGCCGCAATCTCCGTAGACACCGCTGGTGCTGATGTAGACCAGGCGCTCGGGCGGCCGCTTCGAGAGAGCTGCGATCAAGTTGGCGGTGCGTTCGTCCCGGTTACCGCTCTCGCCCGGCGGCGCCAGGTGCAATACCAGGCCCGTGCCTTCGGGGAGCGCATGCAACGTAGCCGAATCATCGAGATCGCCAGCGAGCGGTATCGCGCCTAGCGCGGCGACGCGATCGGCCTGCGCGGCCGAGCGAACCAGGCCGAAAACCTGGTAACGGCGCGTGAGGAGAGGCAACGCGCGCAGCGCGATATCGCCGCAACCAACGATCAGCAGCCTGTTCATAGTAAAATTGTACCCGCTCTCATCGCGATAGGATTGGAACAGGCTATTGCCCATGTCTCATCAGGTCACCATCCGGCCCAGCGGCCACTCGTTCCACGTCGAACCCGACGAAACTGTGCTCGTCGCCGCACTGCGCGAAGGTTTCGGCCTCGCCTACGGTTGCCGCAATGGCGCCTGCGGCAGTTGCAAGGGCAAGCTAGTCGAAGGCAAGGTCGATTATGGCAAGCATTCCGATACCGCGTTGTCGGCCGAAGAGCAGGCAAGCGGGCTGGCGCTGTTCTGCGTTGCCCGCCCGCTTGGCGACATCGTCATCGAATGCCGTGAGGTCGGCGCGATCAAGGACCAGCAGATCAAAATCCTGCCTTGCCGCGTGCAGGCCATCGACAAGCCCGCGCCGGACGTCGCGGTGATTTCCCTCAAACTCCCGGCAAGTGAACGCCTGCAATATCTAGCGGGGCAGTATATCGAGTTTCTGCTCAAGGATGGCAAGCGGCGCAGCTATTCCATGGCCAACGCGCCGCATGACGATGCGTTGTTGCAGATCCACGTGCGTCATCTTTCCGGAGGCCTGTTCACCGACCATGTATTCGGAAAAATGAAAGCGCGCGACATCCTGCGCTTCGAAGGACCGCACGGCACGTTCTTTCTGCGCGAGGACAGCGAAAAACCGATGGTGTTACTCGCCAGCGGCACCGGCTTTGCGCCGATCAAGGCGATTATCGAGAACGCGCTGCACAAGGGTATCACCCGGCCCATGGCCTTGTACTGGGGCGGCCGCCGCCCGCTTGATCTGTACATGGACGAACTCGCTCGGCGCTGGGCGGCCGAACACGCGCACTTCAACTACGTCCCGGTGGTTTCCGACGCGCTGCCCGAAGACGGCTGGGCCGGGCGCGGCGGCTTCGTCCATCGCGCAGTGATGGAGGATTTTCCCGACCTCTCCGGCCATCAAGTCTACGCCTGCGGCGCGCCGGTGGTGATCGAGGCAGCGCGGCGCGACTTAAGCGCGCAGTGCGCGCTGCCGCCGGAGGAGTTCTTTGCGGATTCGTTTACCACCGAGGCGGATCTAGCCAAGGTGAAGTGAACGCGCTAGCCGGTAGGTCGCACCACCGGAGACTCAATCGGCTTCGCCCAGGTAGGCGGCCCGCACTTTCGGATCGACGAGCAGTTCGCGCGCAGGCCCCGACAAGGTGATCAAACCGGTTTCCATCACATAGCCGCGACAGCTTACCTCGAGCGCGAGCCTGGCGTTCTGTTCCACCAGCAGGATGGTTACGCCTTCCTTCGCCACAGCCAGTATGGTTTCGAAGATCTTCTGCACCATGAGCGGCGCGAGTCCCATGCTGGGCTCGTCCAGCAGCAACAGCTTCGGCCGGCTCATCAGCGCGCGGCCTATGGCGAGCATCTGCTGTTCGCCGCCGGAGAGCGTGCCCGCAGACTGGCCGCGGCGCTCGGCCAGCCGCGGAAACAGGTCGAACGCGCGCGCGAGATCCTGTTTCACCGCTGCGGCATTGCCGCGCGCATAGGCGCCCATGGCAAGATTCTCCGCCACCGTGAGCTGGCCGAACACGCCGCGGCCCTCCGGCACCAGCGCCAGGCCACGGCGCACCAGTTCGAATGCCCGCGTGCCTCCGATAGGCGCGCCGTCGTAGCGTATCGCCTCTGCGGCGACCGGCAGCAGACCGGCGATGGCCTTGAGGGTGGTCGTCTTGCCGGCGCCATTGGCGCCGATCAGACACACCAACTCCCCCTTGGAAACGTCAAGGTCTATACCCTTGACCGCCTTGATGCCGCCGTAGGCCACTTCCAGCCGCGCCAGTGCCAACAACGGGCTCATGCGGCCGCCCCGCCGAGATAAGCCTCAATGACACGCGGGTCGCGCTGCACCTCGCGCGGCGGACCTTCGGCAATGTTGCGGCCGTAATCGAGCACCAGCACCCGATCGCACAGGCCCATGACCAGTTTCACGTCGTGTTCGATCAGCAGTATGGTGATGCCGTCGGCGCGCAGGCGTTCGAGCAACTTCTTCAGTTCCTGGGTTTCGGTCGCGTTCATGCCGGCGGCCGGTTCGTCGAGCGCGAGCAGCTTCGGCTCGGTGGCAAGGGCGCGCGCGATCTCCAGCCGGCGCTGATCGCCATAGGGGAGCTCCCGCGCTACGTCGTTGGCGCGCGCCGCAATGCCGACGTATCCGAGCAGCTCCAGCGCGCGCTTCTCGATTGCCGCCTCTTCCGCGAGCGTGGCGCGGGTGCGCAGGATCGCGCCGAACACCCCGGCGCGGGTGCGCACATGGCGCCCTATCATCACGTTGTCCAGGGCGGAGAGATTGCCGAACAGGCGGATATTCTGGAACGTGCGGGCGATGCCCCGCGCCGCAATTTCGTCGGGCCTGAGCCCGGCAAGCGCCTCGCCGGCGAATCGGAAGCCACCCCCTTCGGACGCGTAAATGCCGGTGAGCACATCGAAAAGGGTCGTCTTGCCCGCGCCATTGGGACCGATCAGTCCGTAGATCTCGCCCCGTTTGATGCTGAATCCGACCTCGGCCAGCGCCAGCACGCCGCCAAAGCGTTTGTCCAGGTTTGCGCATCGGAGCAGGACTTCGCTCATTCCGCCGCCTCCGATCCTTCGTCCAAGTTCGAGCCTGGGCACTGTCGGCGTCCGGCGGCAATCGCGGTCGGTCGCATCCCCATTGCATGGGGCCCCTGCTTCCTGCTCATGCCGCCACTTTCGCCAGCTCGCGCTTCCTTACTGCCGAAGGCAGCAGGCCCGCCGGCCGGTACAGCATCATCAGCACCAGCGCCAGACCAAACAGCAGCATGCGTATCACCTCCGGCTCGATAATCGATCTACCGAAAAGCGATTTTTGCAGCGGTTCGACCGTATAGCGCAGCAGTTCGGGCACGAACGAAAGCAGCACCGCCCCGAGCACCACCCCCCAGATATTGCCCATGCCACCCAGCACCACCATGGACAACACCATGACGGATTCGACCAGGACGAAACTTTCCGGGCTGATGAAACCCTGGATGGCGGCGAACATGCCGCCGGCGACACCGCCGAAGGAGGCGCCCATGGCGAAAGCGAGCAGCTTGATGTGGGTCGTGTTGATGCCCATCGCCCGCGCCGCGATCTCGTCCTCGCGTACCGCCTCCCAGGCCCGGCCGATGCGCGAATGCTGCAGACGCAGGTTGACCACGATCGCCAGCAGCAACAGCAAAAGCAACAGGTAGTAGTACTTGATCGGTCCGGAAAACACGAGGCCGAGCATGGTCTCCGTCTGGCTGAAGCTGAAGGAGCCGAAACGGAACGGGTCGATGCGCGAGATGCCCTGCGGGCCATTGGTGATATTCACCGGCTGCGACAGGTTGTTGAGGAAAATGCGCACGATCTCGCCGAAACCGAGCGTGACGATGGCGAGATAGTCGCCGCGCAATTTCAGCGTGGGCGCGCCGAGCAGCACGCCGAACAGGCAGGCGACGAGCGCGCCTATGGGCAAAATCACCCAGAACGGCAGATGCAGATTGAAATGCGGCGATGCGAGCAGGGCGTAGGCGTAGGCGCCCACCGCATAAAAGGCAATGTATCCCAGGTCGAGCAGTCCGGCGAAACCGACGACGATGTTCAGGCCGAGCGACAGGAATACGAACAGAATGGCGAGGTTGGCAATGCGCACCCACGCCGTTCCCACCGATGCGAGCGCGAACGGCAGTCCGATCAACGCGATCGCGACCAGCGCGACACCAAGCCACTGCGCTTGCGCTTTGGAAAAAATATTCACCCCGCGCATCCCGCCCCGAGTTCGGGTCTCGTGTCCCGCGCCTTCGGCTTCAAGCGCGGTCTCCTACCCGCTCTCCGAGCAATCCGGAGGGCCGGAATACCAGCACCGCGATCAGCACCAGAAAAGCGAACACGTCCTGGTAGTTGCTGCCGAAAACGTTGTTGGTAAGATCGCCAATGTAGCCTGCGGCGAGGGCTTCGACGATGCCGAGGAGAATGCCGCCCAGCATCGCACCCGCCAGATTGCCGATGCCGCCCAGCACGGCGGCCGAAAAAGCTTTCAGGCCGAGGAGCGAACCCATGCTGTAGTGGGCGATGCCGTAATAAGTGCCGACCATCACGCCGGCCACCGCGCCCAGCGCGGCGCCGACGATGAAGGTGAAAGCAATGATGCGGTCGATGTCTATGCCCATCAGGCCCGCCACCTGCGGGTTCTGCGAAGTCGCGCGCATGGCGATGCCGAGCTTGGTGCGGTACACCATCAGCGTGAGTCCACCCATCATCAGCACCGAAGTCAGGATAATGGCGATCTGCGCCCCGGTGATGATGGCGCCACCAACGTCGAAGCTGGCGAGCGGAATGATCTGCGGAAAAGCAAGCGGGTTGCGGCTCCAGATGAGCAGCGCCACATGCTGCAGGATGATGGAAATACCGATGGCGGTGATCAGCGGCGCGAGCCGCGGCGCGCCGCGCAACGGCCGGTAGGCGATGCGTTCCATGGCATAGCCCAGCAGCATGCATACCGGCACCGCAGCCAGTATCCCGGCAAACACAATCAGCACCGGCGGCAGAGCCGTGCCCGCGAGCGCCGTGATCACTGAGAATGCGACCATCGCGCCTATCATTACCACCTCGCCGTGGGCGAAGTTGATCAACTGGATGATGCCGTACACCATGGTGTAGCCCAGCGCGACGACGGCATAGACGCTGCCCAGCGTGAGCCCGTTGACGATCTGCTGCAGAAAAATGTCCATGCCTGGGCGGATTTAAGCGCAAAGGCGCGAGGAACGCAAAGCGGTTCTGTCCGAGCACGGCCGCCGCCGCCCGCAGGCGAAAAAAAACGGCGCCCGTAGGCGCCGTTTTTCTGCGGCAGGAGCGAGGATTGCCCCCAAGAGCTTACTTTTTCGCTGCGTCCGCCGCCTTCGCCGGTTCAGCCGCGGCCTTCGGTGCATCGCCAGCCCTGGCTGCTCCGGCATCCACCGCAGTTGGTGCCGCCGGTTCGGCTGCCTTGAGAAAGTCCTCGAACTTGGTGGTTTTTCCGCCCTTGATGATCGCAATCGGCTCGATCTTGCCACCCTTCATGGTGAAAATCGTCATCTCGGCGTCTTTGCGGTCGCCTTTCTCGTCGAACTCGATCTTGCCGCTCGCGCCGCCATAGCTGATCTTGGCGAGTACAGGCAGGTATTTCGCCGGATCGGGCGAGTTCGCCTTTTTCATCGCCTCAATCAGCAGATTCGCCGCGTCGTAAGTGAACGGTGCATATAGAATGGGATCGATCTTGAATTTCGCCTTGTAAGCGTCAAGAAACTTCTTGTTCGCCGCCTGGACCGGTAGGCCGGCCTGCGAGCAAAGCAATCCTTCCGCGGCATCGCCAGCCAGCTCTTTCATCTTGTCGGTGCAGGCGCCGTCGCCGAAAGCGAACACCGCCTTGATGCCGAGCTCGCGCCCCTGCTTCAGCAGCGGGCCGCCGGTCGCGTCCATGCCACCATAGAACACGGCGTCCGGTTTCTTGCCTTTGATCTTGGTGAGGATGGCCTTGAAGTCGGCGGTCTTGTCCGTGCCCTTCTCGCGCGGCAGCACCTTTACGCCGGCCGCCTTCAACGTCTTTTCGACTTCGTTGGCCAGGCCTTCGCCGTAGGCGGTGGCGTCATCGATCACCGCCACGGTCTTGGGTTTGATTTCACCGGTCAGGTAGCTGGCGATCGCGGGTCCCTGCTGATCGTCGCGGCCGACCACGCGGAATACGGTTTTGAAGCCTTGCTCGGTCAGTTGCGGATTGGTCGCCGAACCGCTGATCATGGGAATGCCCGCCTGATTGTAAATGGCCGAAGCCGGGATGGTCACGCCCGAGTTCAGGTGGCCGACCACGCCTGCGACCTTGGCGTCGACCAGCTTCTGCGCCACCGTGGTGCCTACTTTCGGGTCGGCCTGGTCGTCTTCGGCGACCAGTTCCAGCTTGACGTTCTTGCCATCCAGCTTGAGGCCCTTGGCATTGGCCTCGTCAACGGCCAGGCGTGCTCCGTTCTCATTGTCCTTGCCCAGGTGCGCGATTCCGCCGGTGAGCGGGCCGACATGGCCGAGCTTGACCATCATCGGCGGCGGCGGGGGCGGGGCGACGGCAGGTTCGGG
>SCTX01000083.1 GCA_004298385.1 Betaproteobacteria bacterium
GGTGAGCGCGGAGCTGAGTTTCAGGCCCGCATCAAGTGTCGCGGCGCGCCCGTTCAGCGAACCTCCCGGGCCCGGCACGGCGGTGGCAAACGGGAGGAAATTGTCGTTCTGAGTCATGCGGCCGACAGCGATGTCGGCGCTGGCGCGCGTGCGCTCGCTGAATTGGTATCCGGCCGAGGCCAGCACCTGGTGAAACTGGTTGTCCGGCGGCAGCGCGAGCTGGCCCGACCCCGCGCCGGGGAAACCGGGCAGGAAACTAAACGGATTCTGCCAGTTGAGTGAGTCGTTGCCATTGCGCAGCGTCGATCCGTAATAGGCCAGCTTGGCCTGCCATTTTGCCCCGGTGTAGGAGGCCGAAGCGTCCAGTTGGTGGGTAAGGAAATTCACCGGCTCGACCAACTGGGCCGAATTGACGAAGAACGCACCGGCGATGCGCTTGGTGCCTTCGCGGGCTTCACGGCGAAAACTGACGCCGTACTCCCAGTCGCGCACCGGAGTCCAGGACGCGCCTACGCCCAGCCGTGTCCTTTGCGTCCCCAGGTCGACCTGTTGCAGCGTACCTGCCAAGGGCATGGCAGCCGTGGTAGCCGCGGGAAAACCGGCCGGCAGGGTTAAAAAGGCGCCTCCGTTGCCGGTAAAAGGCGTCTGCGCACTATCCGAAAGGGAGTGCAGCACCTCGTCGTACTTGAACAGCAACTTGTAGCTACCCTGCCTCCCACCTTCGGCATCCAGAAATCGCGTGTGCAGACCGAGATTCGACGCATTGAGGTTCCAGTAGGCGCCGTCCTCGCCGCGAGAGCGCACCGCGCCGTCGCCGATGACAAATCCGCCTTTCTTGTCGAGTCCGTTGTATTCGCCGAATTTGGACGATTTCTGCGAAACCTCGCCGACGCCGAGATCCAGCGTCCCGCTGAGCCCTTGCTCGAACTTGCAGGACTCGCATTTCCACTGCGAGGTATCGACTTGGCCGGCGCCGTCTGCCGCCGCCGCGGCCGCGGACAGCGCCGACAGTACGCCGAGCAGAAGCAGTTGATTTGAGGTTTTAGTTACGGCATAACGCGCTTTACGCATTAGCCTCCGCTCAAACTTCGTTTTCATATTCTTGTCCTGTTTTAGTTCCGGCATAACACACTTCGCCTCGTTCCCATCCGCGCGCCGGGTCGGCGCGCGAAATACGCCGGCTAGCGCATCAGCTTGACTCCCGACGGGTGATTCGACCCATGCACCTGTGAATGGCAATTGATGCAACTCCCGGCGAGCAGGAAGGCCGATCCGCCAGCGCCGCCGCCCGGCAGCGCCGCGCCCGTGCGCGCCACCGAGGGATGGCCCGCCACGGTATGGCATTGCTGGCACAGCGACGGAGGCATCTTCTTCAGCCTTGCCGTATTGACCGAACCATGCGGGTGGTGACACAAGGTGCAGTCCTCGGCTACCGGCGCGTGCTCCCACAGGAACGGCCCGCGCTTTTCCGCGTGGCAGGTGTAGCAGGTCTGGTTCACCGTCGGCTTGACCAGCATCCCGGTGGAATTCGACCCGTGCGCGCTATGGCACTCGCTGCAGGTCATTTTGCCGAAGCGCACCGGATGCGTGGATGGTTTGGCGAAGTCCGCGCGTTCCTTCCTGTGGCAGGCGTAGCAGACTTCGGGCTGGGTGACGGTGGCGAGCACAGGATCGCGCTCGGCGTGGATCTTGTGGCAATTGCTGCAGGCGACGCCGTTGCTCTCGTGCACACTCGCGTGCCAGCCGCTGCGCGCATTGCCCTTATGGCATTCCAGGCAGAACTTGTTGCGCTGCTGCGGCGTGAGGAATGACGTCGACCTGAAATTGTTGATCGCATTCTTGTCGCCGCCTCCGGCGTGCTTGGCCCCAGGGCCGTGGCAGGCCTCGCATTGGAGTCCGCCAGGCCCAAAGGGAGCGCGCTTGTCGGCGCGGTTCGCATGCTTGGTCTTGAAGACCGGGAAAACGGGATAAACCCATTCCTCGGTGTGGCACATGAGGCAGGTGTCGGCGCCTTTTTCGCTGTACTCGGTGCCCAGGCCGGGGGGCTCGGCAGCGGGGGCCGGCGCTTCAGCCGCCGGCGCGGCGGCAGCCGGGGCGGCCGCCTGTGCCACTGCGGCGGCGCTGAACGCAAGCCCCGACGACAGCAACAGCGCGGCAAGTAATAGTTTGGTGAGTTTGATCATTGTCTGCCCGTTAGCCGTGGTTCCGGTTGATTCAACCGGCGTTTATCGTTCCTGCGACACCTGCATATCCCGCTATTCCACGTTGCCGCGAACAGCAACGGGACCGATGAAGCAGTTTCTCCAAAGGCCGGATTCGGCCATCGCCCTTACTTCACGTCGTGGACAGATTTGACGTCCACTGCCCCGCCCGGTCCATGACAGGCACCGCAGCTTTCGGCAGCGCTGCCGTTAATTGTCGCCTGCGTAACCGAGAACTGCGCCCCGGCTATAAGGCTGGTCATGTGAACCTGCGCTCCCGCGCTGTCGTGGCAGGACGAGCATACCGCCGCGATTGGCGTTATTCTCAAGTTGTCCGACGCATCGTTCGCCGAAGCTCCGGTGCTGATGGTGCTCCCCAGGATGCCGTTGGCCGTAGGCGCTGTCCAGGTACCGGCCAATTGGTAGGAAGTGCCGACGTGGCAGGCGGAGCAGTCATTCAGTTTCCCGGGGAAGACCACGCCGCTGAAATCGTTCACGCTGCCGCCGAAGCCATAGACGGTTATTCCCTTCGTGCGTATCCCACCCTTGCCGGTTTCGCCCGCATGGATGGCATGGATCATGGTCTTGAAGTCGATAGACTGTTCCAGCTTGCCGTCCACACCGCCGGTGAGGACGCCTGCGCTGGCCGGGCGCCGGCTCGCATCGGTCGCATTCGGGTTGTGGCAGATCACGCACACGCCGGGCTCGTCAGTGCGGTTGTTGCCGTGCAGGCTCAGCACGCCATGGCAGGCGTCGCATTTGGCCACGTCAACCACGACCCGCCGCGCCGCCACAGTCCCTGTAATCGCATAATCCTTGAATACGCTGGTTACGGCCAACTGATCGCTAAATGTTCCCGCGGTGCTCACATCGCCGGCCGGATGCCCGTCTATAGCGACGCGTAGCGTACCCGTTTGCGCGGCGGGAATCGCGACGGGCGACATCACAGTGTAAGTGCCCGCGGCACTTCCCGCGACGACTGCCGCATTACCGAGGATATTGATGCCGACCGGCTGACCGAAGTTCGCACCGCTGCCGCCGTTGTCGAAGTCCGAGGTTCTCCAGCCGATGCTGATGGCCAGCCTGCTGGCGCCACCGGCGGCCGTGAAGGGTGCAGCAGTCTTAATGTCGTAGGGCGCATCCGCGTTGGTCGGATCGGTGACCGAGAAGGTAATGACCGGCTTCGCGCCCGCCGTGGTCGGCGTGACGCTGATGATGTTGTACTTGAACTTGGCCGCCGCGGCCTTGAGCCTCGCCGGGAAGTTGTGCGCTACGACGATATCCTTATTGTCGGTGAACTTCCCTGCCGCATGGCACAGCGCGCATGCGCTATTGTCGGTCATCACGCCGCCGGGATGGGCGACCTTCTCATACGGCTTGGCCGGATCCGGCTTGGCGCCGAAATAGACATCGTCATGGCAGGAGCCGCAGGCCTCCATACTCGGCTGGGTTTTCCAGTTGTCGCCCTGCGCGGTGGCGTTCGCCGCGCCCGGCGTGCCGTCATGGCACTTGGTGCAGTTGCGAATGTCCTGCACGAAGGTGGCTTTGGAGAAGTCGCGCGTGCCGATCTTGTAGCTACCGCCCGCCTTGACACTCGGCAGATTGGCGCCGTAATGGAGCTTGTGGCTCTGCACCTTGAAATCCAACGAGGTGTTGGGCGTCCCGGCAATCCACGAACCCCGATTGTGGCAGGTGACGCACAACTTGGTGTCGACGCGGTTGGTGCCGGGCATCGTGACCTCGCCATGGCACTCATTGCACTTGGCCGTCGCCAGGATATCGCGCTTGGTGGTGACGGAGCCGCCGGCCGGCACGAAATCATACACCCCGCTGGTCTTCGCATACGCGCCGTTGGCCTGCTCAATCGTGACGCGGTGGGTCAAGCCCGGCTGATAGCTGATGTCGAGCGGCCTGCCGTCTGCATCGGTGCACGGCGCCGGACAGGCGGTGCTCTTGATATCGGTGGCAAACGTATAGCTGTAACTGCCATTCCCGTTGTTGGCCAAGGTGCCGAAAGCGTAGCCGGCAGCCAAACGCTCCTGGCTGCCCTGCACCGCCCCGCCCACCGGCCGGTTGATATAGTTCTGCCAGTTGCTCGGCTCGCCATTCGATCCCGGCACCAGTTTGGCGATGTTGAAGCGCAGGTCCGCGGCAGTAAGACCTGTCATGCCGACGCCGGCCTGGTTGGTGACGGTGAAGTTCACCACCGGCGGGCTGTTGATGCTCACCCCGGTGATGTCCACGGTCAGGGCGGTAGCCGCGGTCAGCGCTGCCGTTCCCGCGGCAATCCCGCCCGCCCCTCCGGGCGTCCCCGCGGAACCGGTGCCGCCATCCGAGCCGCCGCCACATCCGGCCAGGCCCAATGCCAGCAGGCTCGCCGCGATAATATTGATCCACTGATACGATGATCGATTCTGTTTCATGACGACCCGTTTGTCTGAGAACAACCTGCTACGGCGAAGCGCCTCTTGATCAATCCAGCGTACCGAAATCCTCGACCGCAGCTCCCGCATTTCGCCGTAACGCGTAATCTTCGACTTGTTCAAGCCGACGCCCGACGCCGCGCTCTGGCACTTTCGCAGAATACCCGAGCACGAATTTGCTGTCGAGTCCTGTCCAATGCTGGCGCTAGCGTGGCCACGTTCAGGTAGCACCGGAAACAGTGGGCAGAGCGCTCACTCGACAAGTCATCGATATCACCCAGCCGTGTCGAGCGGCTCACAATCACTTGATTCCGTGCTGAACGAAAAAAAACGGGGAGAGCCATCGCTGGCCCTCCCCGTCCGATCTACCGCGCTTGCTTGCTACTTCAGGCCGTGAACGGTATTCACCGGCTTGAGCGCTCCGACCCTGGCCTCGTGGCACCCAGTACAGGCCTCGAACACCTTACCGGCGAACAGATCGCCCTGTGTGAAGGTGCCGAAGGTTGCACCGCCCATATTGACCACGTGAGTCTGAACGCCACCCGAGTCATGGCAGGACGTGCAGACGGCTGCCTTGGGCGAGACCACTGGGATCTTCGTCCAGTCAGTGGAGGCGCAAGCGAGATTCAGGCCAGCTTTGGTACCTGTCTGGCCAACACAAGCACCGGATGCCAGGAACCGATCGAGGCCTGGGTTGGTATAGGCCGTACCCGCGCTGTTCTTGCTCAGGCTGTTGCTAACCAGGGCCGAGCCCAACACCGCGCCGTTTTGCTTCCACGAGTCGTTCACATGGCAGGCGTTGCAGTTGTTCGGACCTTGCGGGTAGGCAACCTCGGCAGAGTAGTTTATAACCTCCGCCGCCCCGCCGTTTACAGTCTGAAGCTTTGTGACGCCATCAGCCAGCAGCAACCCATTCTTCCCGAACGCGCCGACGTAATCGTTGCCGTGCGTATAGGGATAGGTCCGTTTCACGCCGCCGTGGATCGCATGGACCATGCGTTTGAAATTCCACGACTCGTTGAAGGTGCTGCCATCCGCCATCCCGGTATAGCTGCCCGCCCGCGCCCAGTTATGGCAGACCTCGCAGCTCTCCGAGTTATTGCGCACGCCCGAATGGAACACATCGGATCCCGGCTCCGGTTTGATCGGGATGCCGACGAAGGCATGACACGCGTTGCACTTGTCGTTGGAAACGATCTGGCGCCGCGCTGTCGTCGCCTTCGCGCCAGTATCCAGGTTGAACTCGTAGATCGCGTTCTTCACCGGCACGTTGGCGATATCGCTAAAACCGACGGGCGGCACGGCACCGATGGGAGCGCGCGAAACCGGGTCAAGTCTCCTCTCAGCGACCGAACCGAGCGCCACGATCCTTGCGTTGCCTTTCGAGCCTTTCGGCACGGTCACCGTCAAGGTGTAATGCCGAGCGCCATCATCGGCGCCCAGATAGGCAGCCGAGGAGCTCGCGGTGCTGACCGTGTCACCGTTGGTGGACTGGGTGAAAAGATCATTCACACCCACGGTAAGCGAGATCGTGCCGAATTTGTCCTGAGGTTTCCCGGGAGGGGTCGTGGTCCACCACCGGTAATTCGTGTTGCATTTCACGCCGATCAACGTGCCGGCGTTGTCCTTTTGTGCCGCATCCGCCGCGCAGCCTTCCCTGAGGTTATAGGCGGCGCCGGTGGCGGGATTGATGAGGGAGTACTTGACCGTCAGTAAACCAGCGGTCGTCGCCGTGGGCTTGGTGGTCAGCGTGACGCTCTCGATGTTGTGCTGGTAGAGCTTGGTGTTCTCCAGTTCCTGGATCCAGTGCACCTGTTCGGCATTCCAGGTCTTGCCTGCGCCGTGACAGTCCGCGCATGAGGCGTTGGAGATGGCGGACGCAGACGCACCCAGTTTCAAAGAGGTGACATGGATCGTGTTCCAGGTGCTGCCCGCGGCGGACGCATGACAGGAAAGGCAGGCCTCCTTGCTGGGCGTGGTCTTCCACTTGTCGCCCTGCGGGTTCAAGGGATTGCCCGCGGCGTTCTTCGTGGTGCTGTCGTGGCACTTGGCGCAGTTGCGCAGGTTGGCCGGGAAGCCGACCTCGGCGTAGTCATGCTTGGCGTTGCTGAAGCCCCAGATAGTGTAGTCCTCGCCAGTCTTCTCTTTCAGGAACTTGCCGGCGTGGATCTTGTGGGCCATGGTCCTCAAGTCAAGCACGTTGCCGCTGTTGGCGTCGGTATTGCCGGAGTTGTGGCACAGCACGCAGTACTGCGTATCGACACGCCCGCCGCCGTGCAGCGCCAGCGTTTCGTGGCACTGGTTGCAGGTGCTGACGTCAACCACCTTGCGCGTCTTGCTCGAGTCGGTGACGGCCACCGCCTTGCCGCTGGCGTCGACGGTGAAATCGAAATAGGGGTTGACACGCACGGTCTCGCCGGCTGCGTTGGTGTAGCTCAACTGGATCGCGACGCGATGCGTGGCGGTGGGCTCGTACACCACGCCGTTGGTCTTGGTGGGGTCCTTGATGTCGGTGCTGAAGGTGTAGGTATAGTAACCGGCATCGTTATAGACCAATTGGGTGGCGGTCTTCGTGTCGGTCGTAGGCTGTTTGGCGCTGGCCAGAGCCGGCGTGCCGCCCGGGCCGACGCCCGCAGTGGCCGTCTCGGTGCGCCAGATGTAGCTCTGCCATTGATCCGGGTTTCCGTTGGTGCCGGGGACCAGCTTGGCGATAATGAAGCTGACATTGGACGTGGTCAGACCCTTCACCACCGCGCCGTCGGAGATCACCGTGAAATTAACCGTTGGCGGGCTGTTCACGGTTACCGGCGTAACGCCGGCATTCTGCACGACCGCAAAGGCGGCGGTCGGAGCGGTCGCCGTGTCGTTGGCAGCAAGCGCCGCGGCGGCTGTGATGCTGGTAGTAGCAGGAGCCGCAGGAGCACCAGGCGCAGCAGGCGCGGCAGCCGTGGTATCGCCACCGCCGCCACCGCCACCGCATCCAGCCAGGGCGGCTGCCAGCAAGCTCGCCGCTGCAAATTTGATCCAATAATACGAAGATCGGGTCTTGCTCGACAGGTCAAAGTGCTTCACTGCAGCCCCCTTACGCGTTAATGTTAAATGCACCGATACCAGTTTTCACCGGTACGATTTTCCATGAGGTTCCTGGCGGCAGTTTTGACCTAGATCAAACTCGCCGCAGTTAGCGCTCCGCACTCCCGACCACGCCTCAAGACTCGGTTGAAGCCGCATTCAACTGGCATGGAAATGATGCCCGCACAAAACGGGACTACGCATCGAAACAGAATCACGACGCCGATATCGGCGCGAGTGAAACTACCGCGGCCGATCCGCTCGGCGGGGTCGGCATGGCGATGGGCGGCTCCGCCCAAGTGAGTGCCGGCACCGGCAAAGCGCACCGATAGACGAACTGCGGCAAAGACCGCTTCTACGCCACCTTCAGCACCAAGCGCTTGCCGCAGGCGTTCACATACTTGCGCAGCGTGGCCACCGACGGCGAGTGCTTGCCCGTCGCGAGCGCGCGCTCAAGCCGCGCCACCGCCGGGGCCTGTGTGCCCATGCGTTTTGCCACCTGCGCTTGGGACAAGCCCGTTTCGTAGCGGGCCTTGAGCAGTACATCGAGCAAAGCAAATTCTTCGCGCTCCAGCCGCTCCACCTCGGCGCGCACGCCGGGGCGGCTCATCAGTTTCTCGACGATCTGTTCATGGGTTCGCATCTCTAACCTCCTGCATCCGGGATTCGGCTCGAACGCGGCCATGCGCTCGCGCCCGCGGATGTGTTCCATCGGCGCTAACCGGCGCGCGCCGATTTTGCGCGCGGCCGCGTTGAGGCCACAGTTATGCCTTGAGTCTGCGAGGCTGCTTCGACATATGCCTTCAGCACCGAGTTCATTCGAGTTTGCCAACCCGCGCCTTGCGCTCGGAACCACTCCAAGACCGACGGATCAACGCGAAGAGATATCGCCTGCTTCGCAGAATACGGCTTTAGCCCCTGGCGCACGATGCCGCGCACGATGTGCACCGGGTCACCCTCCGGATAGGTTCGAGAAAGATCGATATCGCGATCTTTGGTTGCCGACACCAGTGCCCAGTCAGTTCGAGATGGTTTGGAAGTAGATTTCGCGCTCACGTTTTGTCGCCTTA
The DNA here is from genome assembly GCA_004298385.1 of Betaproteobacteria bacterium. GTDB lineage: Bacteria > Pseudomonadota > Gammaproteobacteria > Burkholderiales > SG8-39 > 2-12-FULL-64-23. The sequence goes on from SCTX01000083.1 coordinate 8,767, forward strand.
CGTTATAGAGATGACACGGATGTGATCGCCTTGCTCCGTGTGAACGATTGACACGACAGTGCCGCGGAGCGAGCCGAGCGTCACCAACCCATGCTCTCCGTAGCTAATGCGGTCATCTTCGTAGGTAAACGTTACGCCATCGAAAATCTCATTGGCATCGACAAAGTCGAAGCCAGGGTAAAGCCCGCTCTGGGGATCGGACAGCTCGCGCGCGAGATGATCGAGCATGCTGGCCCACTCGGTAAGATTCGCAAGGCCATGGGCAAAACGCAATCCGAGATTGCACGCGAACTCGGAGTCGTTCAGATGCCAGTCACGTTTCGTCTAGCGAAAGGCGCGCATTGCCGCAGTGAGGGTCTGAGCATTCTCGGCACAAACCCGCCGGAAGTCCCGGCTGATTCTCGTGTCTTCCGCGCACGTACGCCAATAACTGAGGGCGGCCGGTGCCGCCTGCTGCCATACGCGGGACTCATCGGGCAAAGGCAAGGCCGGCACATAGCGTCTGTGCGGAAGCTCACCGCCGCGCAACGGCGCGTACATCATGGGCAACATGTCGTAGGCAGGAGCTAGCGCCAACCCGGGCCGAAAAGCGAGATTGCCTTCGTGCATGTCGGTATTGCCGATGAGCCTGCCGAACCACCAGATCAGCGCGATCCGCGACACATCATCGGTCGACAACCAGCCCGCGTCGAATAGTACCTGCGCAATCCGGGGCCAGGGAGCTGCGGCGGAGCCCACCAGGGCAGCGTTGATACCGCTAAGCGTACACACGGCGGACCGGCCGAAATCGCCGTGGCGGTCGAAGCGGATCACCTCCAAAAACGTCCTCCCCGCGTAGAGGCGGATGGCGCTCTGCGCCGCCGGCACTTGCAGCTGGTGGCCGACGGTTTCCAAGGCCAGGTTCTCGCACACCAGCAGGTCCGACCAACGCCGAACCGCGGCCGAATCGTCCGCGCCGGAGAACTTGACGATGACATCGACCTTCCCGCGGTCCAGGGTGCGGGATGCCGTGAACTTCGGAAACTCTCCGCCCGCGGAAGATCCCTCGATGCCCTGGGCGAGCGTTGCCGCCGCAAATTCCGGATAAGCGGACTCTACTTGCGCATCCGTCAGAAGTCGCTCATCCCCGGCGCGTCGGTTCTCGAGAAAGCGCCGATATGAAGCTTCCCCGAGAATGAGATTGCCGGGTTGGTCGTGGCCCAACGTCGCAAGCACGTGGGTAATATCGTCATCCGACCACTCCTCCGGATTGTCGGAAACGGCAAGGTCGAACGCATGCCGGTGGGCGAAGTTTCTGCCCAGGAAACCCTGCGGGCGCATGTCCACCAGAGGATAGGGCAGGCCGTCGAACCAGCCATCCCGCATGTCGTCAATCAGGGGCCACGGAAATGGCTCGGTGAAGGCAAGCGCGGAGCCCGCCGGGTAAATCAGGTCAAGTTGGCCAACTTCATGGCCTCGCCCCTGCTCATCGATGCGATAGAGCGGTAACGATGCTTCGCTACCGCGAAGCGCGCGCCGCAAGGCATAGCGTGCGCGCCGCGCCGCCCCGCGGCTTACCACCTGGGGCCCGAGTACTCCGAGTCCGCGCGCAAGCGTGGACCGATTGACGCCACTCAGCAGGCGACAAAGCGTGGAGCTCCCCGCGCGAGGGTTTTGGCGAAGCGCGCGCAGCAAGGTCTCGGCAGCTAGCTTGGTCACTGTGCAATTATGCAACGATTATTGCAACGACTTATACATATACTTATGTGTTAGGTCAACAACTTATATTGAGTATAATCTGCGCGACGCAACATTTTTTTTGAAACCACTGCAGTATCTGGCACCCGCGAATGGGTACGCCGCGTCCGTGTCCGGGCTGAGCCGCCGGCCCGAAGGCGGGCCGACCGCATCGAAACCAAGGCCGTGGGGCTCGCTCGCGAGATGATCGAGCATGCCGATTCGCTCGGTGAGATTCGCAAGGCCATGAACAAAACGTAATCCGAGATCGCGCGCGAACTTGGGGTTGGTCAGGTGGCCGTGGCGCAATTGGAACAGCGTTCCGACCTGCTGCTTTCAACCTTACAGCGCTATGTGCGTGCCACCGGCGCCGAATTGTCCTTGCTTGTCCGCACCAAGCAGGGCGCGGAAATCGTGTTGCAAAGTCTTGGCAACTTGGGTGGCAAGGAGAATATGGCCGCCAAGCTCCGGCGCGCCGCCGGTGGGAGAACGACCAAGCGACGGACGGCGCTTGCACGCCGGCACGTGAGCGCCGGCACTGGCAAAGCGCGCCGATAGACGAACTGCGGCAAAGACCTCTTCTACGCCACCTCGGCGCGTACGCCTGGTCGGCTCATCAGCTTTTCGACGACCTGATCATGGGTTCGCATGTCTACGTCTTCCGCGGCCCTTGCGGCGAAGGGTCGCTTGATCAAGGCCGGAGCGCTCAGGTCTGCGGCGCCGCCAGCGCGATCTGCCGGCGCAATTCGCGGTAGCGCGGTTCGGCATCCTCGCCGAACAGCGGGTCGGAGCCCGACGGAATCGCCGCCATGACCGCCTCCCAATCCTGCGCCGTCAACAACTGCTCCGCGCGCGGCACGATGTCGCGGTCCTCCAGCGCAAGATGGCGGCGGTAGTACACCAGGTAGGTCGCGGCCGCGGCTTCCACCTTGGCGCGCTCGATGACGACATCGTCGACGACCTGTTCGAGGTATTTGAGCAGTTCCGTGCCGGCGGCGGCGATCACGCGATGCTCCTGCAGCAACCGCTCTATCAACGGTTTAAGCCCGGCGTCGCGCTTGACCAGGCGCGCGAACGCCACGTCCTCGCGCGCATGATGATAACGATCGGGGAAATAGCGCAGATAGCTGACGACATCGAGCATCAGCCGATAGTTCGGCCCGTCATCGGCAAGGAAAGCAACTACTTGCCGCTCCAGCAAATCGAGCAAGCGGGCAAAATGCCTGTGCTCGGCCTGCCACAGGGCAATCGAATCAGACATGCGGCCTCCAACGGGAAGGTTTACCTCCTGCGTTCAGACGGGCTAACGATTGCCGGCCCCTCCACCACCGCCGCCGCCGCCGCGACCGCCAGCGCGGCCCATGGTCCTGCGGCCCCGGTTCCTCGGCGAGTTATGCGACTTTTCCGCCCGCGGCATCGGCCGCGCTCCCGTCGGTCGCGCGTTCCTCGGCATCGAACCCTGGCCCTTGATCCCGGCCATGGCCTGCACCCGCTTGATTTCGTTCGCCACCGCGTCGACGTTCAGCGCGAATACCGTGTCCGGGCCATGCTGTTGCAAGGCTGCTTGCTCCTGCGCCAGAAGCTCTTGCAATTTGCGCAGCGCCTCGCTGCATGCCACCGCCAGGCCGGACTCTTTCTCGGTTCCCTGCCGATGCATCTCGATCGCGGCGATGCCGTCGGTCACTTCGTCACTTGCCATTCGTGTGCCCATACCGATTCCTCGTTTTCTTTTAGGGGTCGCGCTCAAGCGCTGCGGCGGCGCCCGGTGCCTGCTTGCGGCGCGCGGCTTACATCGCGCCCGGCGCGGCGCCATGCCGCTTCAGAACTTCGCCAAAAGCCGCGCGCCTCGGCGCGCCGATGCCAGCCTCGGGACTGGCTCAGGGGCCGCACCAGGCGCGGCGGCGATGAATCATACTATAAATGGAGCGCGCGCCGCGCCGCAGCGTTTGATCAAGGTCAAGCTTCGAGCGGGTCTATTACACTTGGCCGGCGCAAAACGCCTAAACCGTGATGACCAGCTTCTGGTAAAGACCGCCATAGTAGGTCTGTTTGCGTATCTGCGCCGGGGCGACGCTCCGGGGCAGCCATTCGGCGATTTCATGCTGCCACAGGTCCAGCGCGTAGGGTTCGAGCGCGCGCAGCACCGGCCGGAACAGGTAGCGCAAGGGGTGCAGGCGGCGCGGCAGGTGATAATCGACCAGCACCAGCTTGCCGCCGGGCTTGAGCACCCGCAGCGCTTCGCTCAGCGTCTGCCTGCGGGCCGCCGCCGGCTGCTCGTGCAGCAGGAAGAAAAGTATCGCCTGATCGTAGCTGGCATCGTCGAAACCGAGCGCGGTCGAGTCGCTCTGATGCAGCGTCACCGGCGCCGAGGCCGGGAGCTTTTGCCGCAGGTTGCGCAGTTGGATCGGCAGCACGTCGACGATGTCGAGCGAGCCGCCCGGCGCCACGCGCGCGGCAAGGTGCTCGGAGAAATTCCCGTAGACACAGGCAATCTGCAGCGTGCGCCCGGGCACCTCGGGCCCGAGTTCCGCCAGCGCGGCGTCGCGCAAGCGGGCGAAATTGCCCCACAGAATCAGGTTGACCAGCCACTGCCGCTCGAAAAAGCTCACGGCATTCGGATGGATGTAGGCCCACCAGTAAGTCTCCTGCAGGTAGCTTGGAATCACCTGGGGCGCCAGGGCCCGCGCGGACGCAGGCTCATGCTCGGCTTTGTAGCTCATCCCTCTGTTCTCTCTGTCTGTTTTAGTTGTTAGTGCTGTCAAGGTCCCGGCCGCAGGCCGCAATATGCCACATTCGGCAGCAGCGTGGTGGCGCAGGCTTGATATTGCTCAATCGGTGCTTGCGTCGCGGGAGTAATTTGACAGGCACGAAGCTTATTGCGGGGAATCACTTTGGGCCCGGCGCACGAGCGGAATTCGACGCAGGAAGCCGGCAGCGGCGACGCCGGCCTTGACCGGTTGATCGAGGCGCTGCGCCAGCCGGCGCGCTATCCGCACGCGGCCACGCGGGTCGAACTGCTGCAGACCCACATCTCCTGCGTACTGCTCGCCGGAGACTATGCCTACAAGATCAAGAAGCCGGTGAACCTCGGCTTTCTCGATTTCAGCACGCTCGCGGCGCGCCGTTATTATTGCTACGAGGAATTGCGCCTCAATCGGCGCACGGCGCCCGGGCTTTATCTCGAGGTCGTTCCGATCTCGGGCAGCGCGTCGGCGCCGGCGCTGGGCGGCGGCGGGCGCGCCATCGAGTACGCGCTCAAAATGCGGCGCTTCGCGCAGGACGCCCTGCTCGACCGGATGGCGCGGCGCGGCGCGCTCGCGCCGCAGCACATCGACGCCCTTGCGCTCGGTCTGGCCCGCTTCCATGAGGGAATAGCGCGCGCCGGCCCCGATGTGGAATTCGGATCCTCGGGCCGCATATTCGCGCCCGCGCTGCAGAACTTCGAGCAACTGCACGAGCTGGTCGGCGCGAAAACGGACCTCGCGCAGCTCGCGCGGCTCGGCGACTGGAGCGCGCGCGAACATGCCGCGCTCGCCGCGGTGTTCGACGCGCGCAAGCGCGACGGCTGGGTGCGCGAATGCCACGGCGACCTGCACCTGGGCAACATCGCGCTGCTGGACGGCGTGCCGACGCCCTTCGACGGCATCGAGTTCAGCGAAGATCTGCGCTGGACCGATGTCATGAATGACGTCGCGTTCCTGGTGATGGACCTCATCGACCACCGCCTGCCGCGGCTCGCCTTTCGCTTCCTCAACGCCTATCTGGAGCGCAGCGGCGATTACGCCGGCCTGCGGGTGCTGCGCTTCTACCTCGTCTATCGCGCCCTGGTGCGCGCCAAGGTGGCGGGTATGCGCGCGCGCCAGCCGGGCCTGGTGGCGCGCGCCAGACGCGCGATCGAACGGGAGTACCGCCGGCATCTTTATCTGGCCGAGCAGTTGGCGGCGCCCCGGCACGCTGCGCTGCTGATCATGCACGGGCTGTCCGGATCGGGAAAAACCACCGTCGCGCAAGGCCTCGCCGAAGCGCTGGGCGCGGTGCGCCTGCGCTCGGACGTGGAGCGCAAGCGCCTCCACGGCCTTGCGCCCGAAGCGCGCTCGGGCTCGGCACTGGATGCCGGGCTGTACGCCCCCGGCGCGAGCGAGCGCACCTACACGCGGTTGGCCGGGCTCGCGCGCGAGGTGCTGGCGGCGCGCTTCCCGGTGATCGTCGACGCGGCTTTCCTGAAACGATCCTGGCGCGAGCGCTTTGCCGACATCGCCCGCGGCGCCGGCGCGGCTTTCGCCATCGTGACCTGCGCGGCGTCGCCGGCCACGTTGCGCGCGCGCCTGGCCCTGCGCGCGCGCGCCGCCCGCGACGCCTCCGAAGCCGGCCTCGCCGTGCTCGAGCGGCAGTTCGCGACCGCGGAGCCGCTCGCCGCGGACGAAACCGCGCACGCGCTGGCGATCGACGCGGAACGCGGTGCCGGCGCGGCGGAAGCGGCGGCGTTGGCGCGGCGCCTGGGACTGGAAGTGTACCGAGCCGCTAGCGACGGGCGCATCCGGGGAAATATCCGGGGACGGATCGGATCAGGGACCTGAGGCGGGCGCGGCGCGCGCTACAATGCGCTGGACGAACCGGCTACGGTTCGGCAGCACGCCATGGCGAGCGCAATCTCGCCGGCGCCCGAAGTTGCCTATTAGAGAATGGCATGACCGAAACCTCCAGGAACCAACGCAAGCGCCTGCGGATCGGCCCGCTAGTGCGCGTGCTGTTGCCCTCGCTGGTCACGCTCGCCCTCGTCGTGTTGCTGCTGTTCACGATGTTCTTCACCGAGTTCGACTGGCAGTGGGTCACGTTCCTGGCGGGCATCCTGTTCGCCTCGGTCCTGGCGCTGGTCAGCGCCTCGTTGAAAAGCGGCTGGCGCACGGCGCGGCGCGCAGCCGAAGCGGTGCATTTCAAGCAACGCCTCGGTGCCGAAATCCAGCAGCACCGCGCCACGCGCGAGCAACTGGAGCGCGAGCTTGCCTTGCACCAGCAGGATCGCGCGCGCCTGGCGAAGGAAACCGAAGCCCACCGCCTTGTCGTCGCGAGCAAGCAAGCTGCCGAAAGCAGGCTCGCGATGCTCAAACTGCATTTGGAGGAGATTGCCGTCTTCGTCGATCGCGACCGGCATTGCGGCTTCCATACCAGGCGTTTTGCCGCCTGGACCGGCATGCCCTCAGGACGCATAGACGGAATCGCCCTCGAGGAAGCGCTGCCGCCGCGCGACGCCGAGGCGCTGCGCGCGCAACTGCTCGATGCCATGGACGGACGGGCCGGGCGGGCCGAGTTGTCGCTTGCACGGCACGCCGGCGTGGAGCAACGCGTGGTGGTGGACTTCCTGCCGCAGCGCGATGCCTCCGGCCAGGTCTGCGGCACGCTGCTGCTAATCAGGGAGCCGCCGTCATTGGCCGACGGCGCGCCGGCGCCGACCGATCAAGCGGCGGCGGGCGAGACCGAGCAGACCGATATGCAACTCATGATCGCCGATGCGAGCGGCAATTCGGTGTACCTCAAGTCGCTCACCGAGGAATTGAGCGGCTGGGGCAATCCGCGCGAGCGCATCCGCCAGGCGATCCGGAACGACGGCTTCGATCTGTACGCGCAGGACATCGTCGCGCTGGGCATGGACACGCCGTTCAAGACCATGCACGAATTGCTCATCCGCATGCGCGACGAGGAACAGAACCTGGTGCCCCCGGGCACGTTCCTGCCGATTGCAGAGCGCTTCAGCATGATGCCCGACATCGACCGCTTCGTGGTGAGGAAGGCAATCGCCGTGCGCGCAGCCGCGAGCTCGGCCGCGCATGCGGCCTCGGCGCCGGTGCTGTGCATCAACCTCGCGCGCGCCAGCATCGAGGACCGGTCGTTCCCGCAGTTCGTCGCGCGCGCGCTGGAACAGGGCGGGGTATCGGGTCAGGCGCTGTGTTTCGAGATCGCCGACGGCGACGCAATCGCCAACGTGCCGGAGGCCGCCCGCTTTGCCCACGAACTCAAGCCGCTGGGATGCCGCTTCACCCTGGACGGCTTCGGTCGCTCGGGCATCGGGTTCGATCACGTCAAGACACTGCCGCTGGATTTCCTCAAGATCGACGGCAGCATCATTCTGCAGATCCTGCGCGTGCCCGAGGCGCTGGCCAAGGTGCGCGCGATCCAGCGCGTGTGCAAGGCGATCGGCATTCGCACCATCGCCGAAATGGTGGAGAGCGAAGACGGCCTGGCGCGGCTGCGCGCCGTCGGGGTCGATTTTGCCCAGGGCTTCGGCATAGCGCCGCCACGCCCATTTCCATAGAGCATGCATTGAGCTTCTAGCGCATGCGCCCCGCCCTACGCAGCCGCCCGCCGAGACTAGGCGAGCATACCGACGAATTCATCAACAACAGCGAAGGATAAGCCAATGGAACTGCCGAACTACGCAACCCTCAAGACCGAAATGGCCGAACCGCATGTGCTCGTGGTGACCCTCAACCGGCCCGAAGTGGGCAATGCGATCAATACCCAGATGGGCCGCGATTTCCTCGACCTGTGGACCAGACTGACCGAGGACGCGGGCGAGGTGCGCTGCGTGGTGCTGACCGGAGCGGGCGAAAAGATTTTCTGCTCCGGCGGCGACCTGAAAGAGCGCAACGGCATGTCGAAGGAGCAGTGGGTGCGCCAGCACCAGTTGTTCGAACGCCAATACTGGACCCTGGTCGACCTGACCCTGCCGGTGATCGCCGCGGTCAACGGCCACGCCTATGCCGGCGGTCTGGAGACCGCGCTATCCTGCGATTTCATCTATGCCGTCAACAGCGCGCGCTTCGCCCTGACCGAGGTGACGCTAGGCATCATGCCCGGCGCGGGCGGCACGCAAAATCTGCCGCGCGCGCTGGGCGAGCGCCGCGCCAAGGAAATCATCATGACCGGACGTCCGTTCGGGGCGCAGCAGGCGTACGATTGGGGTCTCGCGAACGAGCTGTGCGAACCGCGGGAGCTGATGCCCAAGGTGCTGGAGACCGCGCGCGTCATCGCCGCGAACGCGCCGCTGTCGGTGCGCCAGGTGAAGAAGTCGGTTCGCTTCGGCATGCAGATGGAACTGAAGACGGCCTACCGTTTCGAAGTCGAGGCGTACAACCACTTGGTTGAAACCGAAGACCGCTACGAGGGCGTCAGGGCATTCAATGAAAAACGCAAAGCGGTGTTCAAGGGCCGCTGAGCGCGCTCAACCGCGTGAAAACGCGCTGAACTCTTCCGCCGCGACCGGATTGCCGGCCAGATATCCCTGGAATTCGTCGCAGCCGTGCGCGCGCAGGAAATCGAGCTGCTCCTGCCGTTCCACGCCTTCGGCCAGCGCCGTGAGCTTCAGCGTTTTCGCCAGATTGATGATGGCGATGGCGATGGCCCGCTCATCGGCATCGGTGCCCAGATCGTCGATGAAGGAACGGTCGATCTTGAGTTTGTCGATCGGATAGCGTTTCAGATAGCCGAGCGAGGAATAGCCGGTGCCGAAATCGTCGATGGTGATCTTGACTCCGAGCGCACGCAGGCCCGCCAGCGCCTCGCCTACAACCTCCTTGTCCATCAGCAGGCTCTCGGTCAGTTCGAGTTCCAGATAGCGGCCTTCGAGCCCGGTCTCCTGCAGCACCCGTTTCACGCCGGCCACCAGGCCGCCGCGACGGAACTGGACCGCCGACACGTTGACGGAAATCGGCAGCGCGGCGAAGCCGGCGGCCTGCCACGCCTTGTTCTGCCGGCAGGCTTCGCGCA
>SCTX01000084.1 GCA_004298385.1 Betaproteobacteria bacterium
CCGATGTCGAGGGCTTCTATCGCGCGAACTACGTCGCCGGGCGCGCCGTGGTCACCATCCTCGGCGACGCCGATCGCGCGCTCGCCGAGCGCATCGCCGAGCAACTCACCGCGGGACTGCCGCGCGCGCCGGGCGCGCCGGCCCCGCTTCCGGCGGTGACCCAGCCGACCGGCCAGACGTTGCGCATGGAGCACCCGGCATCGCAAAGCCACATCCTGCTTGGTCTGCCGGCAATGACGCGCGACGACCCGGACTATTTTCCGCTGCTGGTGGGCAATTACGTCCTCGGCGGTGGCGGCTTTGTTTCACGCCTCTACCTTGAGGTGCGCGAGAAGCGGGGCTATGCCTACAGCGTCTACAGCTATTTCCTGCCGCTGGCGCAGGAAGGTCCGTTCCAGATCGGGCTGCAGACGAAGAAGGAACAGGCAGAGGAAGCGCTGGCGCAGGTGCGCGTCGTGCTCGACGATTTCCTCGTCCATGGGCCGAGCGCGGCCGAGTTGAGGGCGGCCAAGCAGAACTTGGTCGGCGGCTTTGCGCTGCGCATAGACAGCAACCGCAAGCTGCTGGAGCAGGTCGCGCTGATCGGCTTTTACCAGTTGCCGCCCAACTGGCTGGACGATTTCACCGCACGGGTCGAGAAAGTGAGTGGGGCCGGCGTGCGCGCGGCGTTCGCGCGGCGCGTGCGCGCGGACCATCTGGTGACCGTCGTCGTCGGCAGTGGCGAAAAGTAACCAGGTTCGCATCATTGGCGGCGTCTGGCGCAGCCGCCGCATCAGCTTTCCCGAGCACGAGGGTCTGCGCCCCAGCGCCGACCGCGTGCGCGAGACCCTGTTCAACTGGCTCGGACAGGACCTCGGCGGCCAGCGCTGCCTCGACCTGTTCGCCGGCAGTGGCGCGCTCGGCTTCGAGGCGCTGTCGCGCGGCGCGGCTTCGGTGGTGATGGTCGAGAAAAGCCGCCGCGTGTGCGCGGCGCTGCGCCGCAACGCCCTGTTGCTCGGGGCGAAAAACCTGCAATTGCATTGCGCGGATGCGCTAGAATTCGCCACCGCCGCGGCTGCCGACGCGGCTGCGCGTTTCGACGTCATGTTTCTCGACCCGCCGTTCGGTTCGACGCTGCTTGGGCAGGCGCTGCCGCGGATCGTGCCGCTGCTGGGGCCGGAGGCGCGGGTCTATGTCGAAAGCGCCGTGGCTTTCGCGCCGACGGGCGGCTGGCGCGTACTCAGGCATGGCCGCGCCGGACAGGTGCACTACACTTTGGTGACATATGACTAGGGCAGTCTATCCCGGAACATTCGATCCCTTCACGCGCGGTCACGAGGACCTGGTACGCCGCGCCGCTAGTATTTTTGACGAAGTGATCGTCGGCGTCGCCGACAGCCGCACCAAGCAGCCTTTCTTCCAACTGGAAGAGCGATTGACGATGACGCGCGAGGTCGTGTCGTGCTACCGCAATGTGCGTGTGGAAGGCTTTCGCGGCCTGTTGATGAATTTCATAAAGAGCCAGGAAGCGCGAGTGGTCCTGCGCGGACTGCGCGCCGTGTCCGACTTCGAATACGAGTTCCAGCTCGCGGGCATGAACCGCAATCTCTATCCCGATGTCGAAACCATGTTCTTGACCCCGGACGCGCAGCATATGTTCGTCTCCGCCACCCTGGTGCGCGAGATCGCGACCCTGGGCGGGGACGTGAGCAAATTCGTCCAGCCGGCGGTGGAGAAATGCATCAGGGAAAAAGTCCGCCAGTTGGGCGGTGCGTAAATGGCGCGATCCGGAAGAACAGGCTGCTGCTATGGCATTAATGATCACCGACGAGTGCATCAACTGCGACGTGTGCGAGCCGGAATGCCCCAACGGCGCCATTTCGCAAGGACCGGAGATCTACGTCATCGACCCGGCCAAGTGCACTGAGTGCGTGGGGCATTTCGACGAGCCCCAGTGCGTCGCGGTCTGTCCGGTGAGTTGCATCCCCCTGAATCCTGATCATGTCGAGACCAAGGAAGCGCTGCAGGAGAAGTACCAGCGGCTGACGGCGCAGAAGCGGAGCGGCTGAAGGGCGGTTTCAGGCGATCGCCAGCCGGCTATTTCTGGCAAGCGGGGCAGTAGAAGGTCGCGCGCTGCCCCTGGCGCAGCGCCCCGATGGGCGCGCCGCAGATCCTGCAGGGCAGGCCTGCGCGGCCGTAGACGTAATATTGCTGCTGGAAATAGCCCGAAGTGCCGTCGCTGTGGACGAAGTCGCGCAGGCTGCTGCCGCCGGCCGCCAGCGCCTGTTGCAGCGTCGACTTGATTGCGGCCGCGAGCGCCTCGTAGCGCGCGAGCGACAGCCGTCCTGCCGGAGTGCGCGGATTAATGCGGGCGTGGAACAGGCTTTCGTTGGCGTAGATATTGCCGACGCCGACGACGATGCTCGCGTTCATCAGGACGAGCTTGACCGCCGCCTTGCGCGCGCGCGTTGCCGCGTGCAGGACCCCTCCGGTGAATGCGTCTTCCAGCGGCTCGGCGCCGAGGCCGGCGAGCAGGGGGTGGCGCGCGATATCGCCTCCTTCCCACAGCACGGCGCCGAAGCGACGCGGGTCGCGCAGGCGCATCAACCATTTGCCCAGCAGCAGGTCGAAATGATCGTGCCGCTGCGGTTTGGCCTTGCTTCCCATGATACGCAGGCTGCCCGACATGCCGAGGTGCAGGATTAGCCAGCCAGGGCGACCGTTTCCGGCGCAGTCGATGAGAATGTACTTGCCGCGCCGCCCGACGCGCGCGATGCGCCGGCCGGTGACGCGCGCGGCGAGATTGAAAGGTATCGGCCAGCGCAGCTTGCGCTCGCTCACGCGCACGCCGGTGACGATATTGCCGGTGAGATAGGGTTCGATGCCGCGACGCGTGATTTCGACTTCGGGTAGTTCTGGCATGGCTTGTGAGAGTCCCTAAAAATACGAGGGGACCAGGGAGGGAAAGGAAGATACCCTCCCCTTCCTTAGCCCCTCGTGCTCCCCTAAATCAGGCGCCTGACGGTAATTCCGCTAGGCGCTCTAAGCATCAGTTTTTCTGTATCAGTTTTTCTTGTACTGTCGGACGAATATACCTAATATGTACCTCCCACGCTAAGCTATCAGCACCGCCATGTCGTTTCCGCGTCTCGCCGCCCCCTCCTTTGTTCGTCTGTTCCTGGTTGCAGGCCTGGGCTTGCTGCTTGCCGCCTGCGCGCAAAGGCCGGTGCAGGAGCAGGTGAAGCCCGCAGCCCAAGCGGTAGTCAATCAGGGCGAACCCAACCAGCCTAAATCCGAGGCAACTGCCGCGCCGCCCCCCGCTCCCAAGCCGGAACTGCCGAATCAGGAACTGACCGAAGCGGTGCTGTACGAGTATCTGCTCGCGGAAATCGCCGGGCAGCGCGGCTCCATCGGGCTGTCGGCACAGGCTTACGCGGATCTCGCCAAGCGCACGCGCGATCCGCGCATCGCCAAGCGCGCGGCCGAGGTCGCTTTGTACGCGCGCATGCCCAACGCCGCGATCGAGGCCGCCAGGATCTGGTATGAAACAGAATCGTCCTCGATGCAGGCGCTGCAAACGCTCACCAGCCTGTTGATCAACAGCAAACGCCACGACGAAGCGCTGCCCTATCTGCAGAAGCTTTTCGTCGCCGATGGCGGCAACGCCGGCGACGGTTTCCTGCAACTCTCGCGCCTGCTCGCCAATAGTCAGGACAAGGCCTTGACCCTGAAGCTGGTGCAACAACTGGCGCAACCTTACCCCGAGCTTGCGCAGGCGCGTTTTGCCGTGGCCCAGGCGGCGATCGCCGCCGGGCAAAGCGAGCTCGCCCTGGCCGAAGTACGCGCCGCATCCAGGCTCAAGCCGGACTGGGATCTGCCGGCTCTGCTCGAAGCACAGTTGCTGCAACGCCAGTCGAACGCGCTGGCGCTTAAGCGCCTCGCCGCTTTCCTCGAACGCTACCCCAAGGCGCGGGAAGTGCGCATGAGTTATGCGCGCGTCCTGGTGGCGGAGCGCAAGCACGCCGAGGCGCGCGCCGAATTCCAGGCCCTGTCCAAGGAATTTCCCGATAACATCGACGTAGTCTTTGCCGTCGGCGTGCTGTCGCTGCAGCTTGAGGACTACGCTCTGGCGGAAGCAAACTTCAAGCGCCTGCTGTTGCTGCCATACCGCGACAAGAACACGGCGCGCCTGTACCTGGGCCAGATCGCCGAAGAACAAAAAAATTACCCGGAGGCGCTGCGTTGGTACGATGAAGTGGCGGGTGGCGAGCAGTATCTGAAGGCGCAAATACGCCATGCCCTGGTGCTCGGCAAACAAGGCAAGCTGGACGCGGCGCGCGCGCACTTGCGCCAACTGGAGGTCAACGGCGACCAGGCGCGGGTGCAGTTGTTGTTGACCGAGGCGCAGTTGCTGCGCGATGCCAACCAACTGCGCGAGGCCTTCGATCTGATCGGCAAAGCGCTCCAGGGCATGCCCGATCAACCCGAGCTGCTTTACGATTACGCCATGCTGGCGGAAAAGCTCGAGCGCATCGACCTGCTCGAGACCAATCTGAAGAAACTGATCAGCCTGCAACCCGGCCATGCGCATGCCTACAATGCGCTCGGCTATTCGCTTGCCGATCGCAATCTGCGCCTGCCCGAGGCGCAGGGGCTGCTGGAGAAGGCGCTGCAGCTCGCGCCGGACGACCCGTTCATCATCGACAGCATGGGTTGGCTGATGTATCGCATGGGTAAGCACAGGCAAGCGCTCGAGTACCTGCGTAAAGCCTACGCCGCGCGCCCCGACCCGGAGATCGCGGCTCACTTGGGCGAGGTGCTGTGGGTCGCGGGCGAACGGCGGGAGGCCGAGCAAATCTGGGTCGACGCGGTGAAAAAGACACCCGGCAACGACGCCCTCAACAGCACCATCAAGCGCTTCAAGCCTTAGTTCGGACAAGCTGGAAACAAACAAGGTGTCTGCGGCAGCGGGGTTCGAAGTCTTCGTTATGCGATCCGCACTTTTCTGGCTCTGCCTGCTGTTTGCCGGATGCGCGGCGATCGACGAGCAGCCGGCGCCCGCGGGACCCATGGGCGATGCCTTTCATCTTTCCGGCCGGGTGTCGGTGAAATTCGGCGCCGAGGCAGCGAGCGGAAAGATCGCCTGGCGGCATGACGCGGCGGGCGACGATCTGCTGTTCTCGACTCCTTTGGGCCAGGGTGTGGCGCGCATCGTCCGGCGCGACGACCTAGTGAGCCTCACCACCTCGGACCAAAAGGTGTACCGGGCGAGCGACGTGGAGACCTTGACCGAGCAGATGCTGGGCTGGCGCCTTCCGCTCGCCGGCCTGCCCGACTGGGTGCGCGGCCGCGCAGTTGTTGGCGTGCCGGCGCAAACACGCTTGGACGGCTCGCAGCGTCTCGCCGAGCTGAGGCAATCGGGCTGGCTGGTGGAGTTCCTCGACTACAAGAGCGAGAACGGGCCGCCGGCGCTGCTGCGCCTGTCGCGCGCGGACGTGGAAATTCGCCTGGTGATCGACCAGTGGAGCGGCATGCCGTGAGCGGCTGGCAGCAGGTCTGGCCCGCGCCGGCCAAGCTCAACTTGTTTTTGCACGTCACCGGGCGGCGTGCCGACGGCTATCACAGCCTGCAGACCGCGTTCCGCTTGATCGATCTGGCCGATACGCTCCGCTTCACCGCGCGCGACGACGGCAAAGTCACGCTGCGGCGGCCGCTCGCGGGCGTGCCGCCGCAGCGTGACCTGTGCCTGCGCGCAGCGGCTCTGCTCAAGCACGCGACCGGGCATAGCGGTGGCATCGAGATCGAACTGGATAAACGCATCCCCATGTGCGGCGGTTTGGGCGGCGGCAGTTCGGACGCGGCCACCACCCTTGTCGTGCTCAATCACCTGTGGCGGCTGGGCCTGAAACGCCGGGAGTTGCAGCAACTGGCGCTCAAACTGGGTGCTGACGTGCCGCTGTTCGTGTTTGGCGAAAACGCTTTTGCCGAAGGCATAGGCGAGCAACTGAGGCCGCTAGTGCTGCCGGCCGCCTGGTATCTGGTGCTGGTGCCTCCAGTGGAGGTGCCGACGGCCGCTGTTTTTGCCGCACCCGAATTGACACGGGACGCAAAACCCATCAAAATCACCGCCTTTTTCGACGGGCTGAAACAACGCGCCTTGCGCAATGACCTCGAGCCTGTGGTGAGCAGACGCTATCCCGAAGTGGCGCGCCATCTAGCCTGGCTGAAGCAGCATGGCGGGGCGCGCATGAGCGGTTCCGGCGCCTGCGTATACGCTGAATTTTCCACTGAATCCGCGGCGCACGCGGCGCACGCGCAGCTTCCGCAGACAATGCGCGGATTCGTGGCGCGCGGGCTGGAGCGTCATCCGCTGCATGAGTTGACCGAGTAGAGTTTGGGGAGTCGCCAAGTGGTAAGGCACCGGATTTTGATTCCGGCATTCGTAGGTTCGATCCCTACCTCCCCAGCCAGCTAGACACTAGTTTCTAGAGACTAGAAACTAGAAAAACACGGGCCGCGGGCGCGGCTGGTTATGACAGGCAACAAAGGGAGCACGAATCTAGTATCTAGTTTCTAGATACTAGTTTCTAGTATCTAGATGGTTTACGACCACCTGATGATTTTTGCCGGCAGCGCCAATCCGCAATTGGCTGCTGCGGTGGCGAAACGCCTCAACATCCCCCTGGGCAGCGCCAGCGTCGGCCGCTTTTCCGACGGCGAGGTGATGATCGAGTTGCTGGAGAACGTGCGCGGCAGGGACTGTTTCGTGCTGCAATCCACCTGCACGCCCACCAACGACAATCTGATGGAAGCGCTGATCATGATCGACGCGCTGAAGCGCGCTTCGGCTGCGCGAGTCACCGCCGCGATCCCGTATTTCGGCTACGCGCGCCAGGACCGCCGGCCGCGCTCGGCGCGTGTCGCGATCAGTTCCAAGGTGGTCGCCAACATGCTCGAAGCGGTGCGGGTGGACCGGGTGCTCACCATGGACCTTCACGCCGACCAGATCCAGGGGTTTTTCAATGTGCCGGTGGACAACATCTATGCCGCGCCCATCCTCTTGGGCGATTTGTGGAAGCACGGCTACGAGGATCTGCTGGTGGTCTCCCCCGACGTCGGCGGGGTGGTGCGCGCGCGCGCGCTGGCCAAGCGCCTGGAGTCGGACCTGGCCATTATCGACAAGCGCCGTCCCAAGGCGAACGATGCCGAGGTGATGAACATCATCGGCGACGTGAAGGGCCGCACCTGCGTCATCATGGACGACATGGTCGATACCGCCGGCACCCTCGCCAAGGCGGCGCAGGCGCTCAAGAACGAGGGCGCGGTCAAGGTGCTCGCCTACTGCACCCACCCGGTGCTCTCGGGCGGGGCGGTGGAGCGCATTGCCAATTCGGCGCTGGACGAAGTGGTCGTAACCGACTCCATTCCGCTGCGCGAGGACGCGAAGCAGTGCAGCAAGATACGCGTGCTTTCCGTCGTCGACCTGCTGGCCGAGACGATACTGCGCATCAGCAACGAGGACTCGGTGAGTTCATTGTTCAGCGAGTAAAGAACATAGCCTAGATACGAATTCCAGTTTTTCAAACGGCGGTGCCTGGTCGCGGGGCCGCCATAACCAGGAGCACAACATGCAAATCGAAGTCAACGCGCAAAAGCGCACCAAGCAGGGCACCGGAGCGAGCCGCCGCCTGCGCCGCGAAGGCAAGACCCCCGGCATCGTCTACGGGGGCAATCAGCCCGCGGTCGTCATCGAGCTCGATCACAACGCGCTGCACCACCAACTGCGGCAGGAGGCTTTCCACGCTTCCGTCCTGACGCTCAATCTCGAGGGCGCGAAGGAGCAGGTGCTACTGCGCTCGGTCAACATGCATCCGTTCAGGCTCGAGGTCCAGCACATCGATTTCCAGCGCGTCCTGGCCGACGTGCGAATCCAGATGAAGGTGCCGCTGCACTTTATCAACGCCGAACAGTCGCCGGGCGTGAAACTATCGGGCGGTATCGTCAGCCACGTCATGAGCGACCTCGAGATCCGCTGCTTGCCGGCGGACCTGCCGGAGTTCATCGAGGTGGACCTGAAGGACATGGCGCTCGGCCACACCGTCCACGTCAAGGATCTGCAGCTCCCCAAGGGCGTGGAGGCGATCCTGCACGGCAACGAGAACCCGTCTGTTGCGGTGGTGCAGATTCCGCGCGCGCTGGTGGCGGACGAGGCAGTCGACGCAGCCGCGGCCGAGACCGTGCCGTCGGCTTCCGAGGTTCCCACCACAAAACAATCCGCCGAACCGGCAGTTGCGGAAAAGGGCGGGGACAAAAGCGACAAGAAGTCAGAGAAATCGGACAAGAAATAATCCGCTTGAGCTCTTCACGAACAGGCAGAGGCTTCGGCCTCTGCCTGTTTTTTTTAAAGTGGCGCCAACATGCCTATAAAACTCATTGTCGGCCTGGGCAACCCGGGCAAGAAGTACGAGCGCACGCGCCACAATGCCGGTTTCTGGCTGGCGGAGCGGCTGGCCGCGCAGCACCGGCTCACCCCAAGAAAGGATGCGAAGTTTCACGCGCTGGTGGCTAAACTCGAGACCGCGACGGGCCAAGCGTGGCTGCTGCTTCCCCAGACCTGGATGAACGAATCCGGATCCGCGGTGGGCGCGATCGCGCAGTTCCGCAAAATTGCCGCCGACGAAATCCTGGTAGCGCACGACGAGCTCGATCTGCCGCCGGGGGGCGTGAAAATCAAGCAGGGCGGCGGCCATGCCGGCCACAACGGCTTGCGCGACATCATCGAGCGCCTGGGCACGGCGGATTTCTGGCGCTTGCGCATCGGCATCGGCCATCCGCGCGATGTTGCCGCAAGTGAGCAGGAGGTGGTTGATTACGTGCTCCACCCGCCGGGGAAGGAAGAGCGGGCGCTGATAGACGCGGTGATCGACCGCGGTGTCGCCGTATTCGACCTGATACTCGCGGATAACATGGCGGCGGCAATGCACAAGCTGCACACCAAACCCAAGCCTCCGCCGTCTGACATCCCACCCCGGGCAGCGTGAATTGAACGAGAGGTCGTTGCATTCTCGTAGATCTCCCCCAACTGGTTCAAGGCCTCACCCATGTCTCTAAAATGCGGCATCGTCGGATTGCCTAACGTTGGCAAATAACTGAGTTGAACGAGGGGGCGGCGCCCCCTTGCATATCCCCCAAATTAGATTAGGGTTTCATACATGTCCCTTAAATGCGGCATTGTCGGCCTGCCGAACGTCGGCAAGTCAACGTTGTTCAACGCGCTCACCAAGGCCGGCATCGCGGCGGAGAATTATCCCTTCTGCACCATCGAACCCAACGTCGGCATCGTCGCGGTGCCGGATGCGCGGCTGGCGCAATTGGTAGCCATCGCCAAACCGCAAAAAACCATTCCTGCGGTGGTGGAGTTCGTCGACATTGCCGGCCTGGTAGCCGGCGCGTCCAAGGGGGAGGGCCTGGGAAACAAGTTCCTCGCCAACATCCGCGAGACCGACGCCATCGCCCATGTGGTGCGCTGTTTCGTCGATGAAAACGTGGTGCACGTTGCCGGCAAGATCGATCCGGTGGGCGATATCGAGACCATCAATACCGAACTCGCGCTGGCCGATCTGGCGACGGTAGAAAAAACCATGTCACGCTACGTCAAATTGGCGAAGTCCGGAGACAAGGAAGCGCAGCGCATCATGGCGGTGCTGGAAAAGGTGCTGCCGGTGCTCGACCAGGCCAGGCCGGCGCGCAGCCTCGAACTCGCGCGCGAGGAGCGGCAGGTACTGCAACCGCTGTGCCTGATGACCGCCAAGCCCGCCATGTACGTCGCCAACGTCGACGAAAAGGGCTTTCGCGACAACCCGCTGCTCGCGCGGGTGGAGGAATACGCCAAGGCCGAGGGCGCGCCGGTGGTGGCGATCTGCGCCGCGATCGAGGCGCAGATCGCCGAGCTCGACGGCGAGGAGAAGCAGATTTTTCTTGCCGACATGGGCTTGGAAGAGCCGGGCCTTAACCGGCTGATCCACGCCGGCTACGCGCTGCTCGGCCTGCAGACCTATTTCACCGCCGGCCCGAAGGAGGTGCGCGCCTGGACCGTGCACATCGGCGCGACCGCGCCGCAGGCCGCCGGCGTGATCCACACCGACTTCGAGCACGGATTCATCCGCGCCGAGGTGATCTCATTCGCCGATTTCGTCGCCTGCAAGGGCGAGCAAGGCGCCAAGGAAGCCGGCAAGATGCGCCTCGAGGGCAAGGACTACGTGGTGCGCGACGGCGACGTCATGCATTTTCGCTTCAACGTCTGATAAAGCCGGACGCGCTCTGTCGCGCACGCCGGTTTATCTCCGCGGGATGGAGCGGACGCTTTGCGCCGCTGATCCCGCGGCGGTCAGTTTTCGCCGCCAATCAGATGCTGCGTCAGCAGCCGCCATTCCTCGGCCGAGCCGAGCGGCAGCGAGACCAGTTCCGGCTTGAAAAACACGCTCTGCATCGGACCGAAGCGGCTCTTGTGCTTGTCGAGGAAGCGCTGCGAGTATTTGAGCCAATGCTCGTCGTAGCTGCCTTGGGGGTCGCGCACGACGAGGATGTCGTTGCAGGTGGCGCAGTCGAGGCCTTCCTGCGAGGCGCGCAGGCTGAAGTCGAGATCGTAGAGATGCCGGCCTTCGAACACGGCCTCGTCGAACCCCAGGCGCAGCGCCGTTTCGCGCCGGGTCGCTAGCAGGAGCCCGTCCAGCGCCTGCAGTCGTTTCGTCTCGCGTTCCATAACGTCATACAGGGTCACGCCGTAGCCGCCGTCGCCCGTGGGTATGCCGATCTGGCCGGCGAGGTGCGGGTAGCCGGCAAAATGCCAGGCGCCGCCGGCGAGCTTGCGCGTTCCGGCGATGCCGACGAGGTCGTGGCGGCTCATTCCCCGCAGCAGGCGCGCGGCGAAATCCGGGCTGAGTATGCTGGCGTCATCATGCGCGAGCAGCACGATATCGTGGCGCGCCTGGCGGAGCGCGCGGTTGTAGCCCTCGGCGTGCGAGCGCGCGTCGCCGATGACGATGATCTCGTGCGGCACTTCCGCCAGCAGGCGGTGATACATGGCTTCGGCCTGCGCCAAGCGCTGCGCGCTCCGGCTGCAGATCAGCACCGACATCGGCTGCTTATGTTGCGGCGAAAGCGGCTCGATCGCGGCTGCCCTGCCGTTCGCAAGATCGATGCGCGCGCGGCAGAGCGCCTGCCGCGCCCGGGTTTCGGCGGAAAGCGGGTACTTCGGCCGCAATTCCAGGCAGCGCGCGAAAGATTGCAGCGCGGATGCGTGCTCCGCCTGCTCCAGGCGGCAGCAGCCGAGCAGGTAGTGGAGCGCGGGAAGCGCGGGCTCGAGCGCCAGTGCCTGCTCGGTGCTCGCCGCGGCCCGCCCCCAGTCGCCCGCGCCGAACGCGGCGGAGGCGCGCTGATACAGCGCTTCGACCGGATCCGCCTCGCTGCCGGTGTCGTGCACCGCGCGGCGGGCGGGTAGCGCGGCCTCGTGCCGCGCCTGCGTCGCTACCGGCTCGCCCAGACCCAGGGTCGCGCGCATCGCCGCATCGGCTTTGGTCTTGAATGCGAACGCGTGCAGTTCCAGCATGGCGAGCGATGGCGTGAAATAGATTTCGCCAAAACCGTTCGAGCGCAGCGCGCGCAGCAGCGAATCGCGGCTGAACCCGGTCTTATGGGCGTAGAAATCCTGTCCGCTCGCCTCGATCTCCGGCGCGTAGCCGTAGATCATGTCGTGCGCGGTGATCGGGCCGACATTGGCCTTGTAGATCTCCTGCTCGAGGTCCAACTCGTCTTTAGCCAGCAGCTTGATCAGCTCGCCGATGTCCGGCACCCGGATCTCGGCGAAACCGTCCGTCTTGAGCAGGTGCAGGAAGCCTTTCAGCACTTTGTCGACGTCATGCCGGTAATAGTGCTCGAGGTTGTGCGAGCAGTAGACGGCGTCGAAGGAGTTTGCGGCGGCGCTCTCGCGCAAGGCGCGCGCATCGCACACCAGGTCCGCGCCCACGCGCGGATCGATGTCGAGCAGCAGTTGCTCCCAGTCCCGGAAATGCGGCGGCAGGGCGACCCCTTTGCTGCCGCCACCGACGTTGAGCACCCGCCGGGCCGCGCCTTTGCCGCCGGGTGGCCGTGTGATCGGATTTTTCAAAACTTCGAACATGGCATACGGCCTGAACAGTTGCGCCTAAAGGCGCAAGTTCGATTGGCCGGATTTGCCGACGAGCAGGTGCAGGGGCAGGAGCATGGAATTGTCGGTTATCGAGGGCCGCGGGCGCGGGTGCAATGCTAAAATTATAAACTTCCTGAGGCTCTTCGAGGCAGCAATCATGGCGGGGCATTCCAAGTGGGCCAACATCAAGCACAAAAAAGCGGTCACGGATGCCAAAAGGGGCAAGATTTTCACCCGCTTGATCCGGGAGATCACCGTAGCGGCGCGCATGGGGGGCGCCGATCCCAACATGAACCCGCGCTTGCGCCTGGCGATCGAAAAAGCGCGCGACGTTAACATGTCCAAGGACAATATCGAGAATGCGATCAGGCGCGGGGCGGGCGCGCTCGAGGGCGCCAACTACGACGAGGTGCGCTACGAAGGCTACGGCATCGCCGGGGCGGCGGTGATGGTGGATTGTCTCACCGACAACCGCACCCGCACCGTGGCCGACGTGCGCCACGCCTTCGTCAAGAACGGCGGCAACCTCGGCACCGATGGCTCGGTGGCGTTTTTGTTCAAGCACTGCGGCCAGTTCGTTTTTGCCCCGGGCACAAGCGAGGACAAGGTGATGGAGGCGGCGCTGGAGGCGGGCGCCGAGGATGTGCTCACCAACGAAGACGGCTCGGTCGAAGTAATTTGCGCGCCTTTCGATTTTTCCGCGGTAAAGCAGGGCCTGGGAAAAGCGGGCCTGAAGGCCGAACTGGCCGAAATCACGATGAAGCCCTTGAGCGAAACCGTCATAAGCGGAGATGACGCGGCGCGCATGCAGAAACTGCTTGATGCGCTGGAGGCGCTCGATGACGTGCAGGAAGTCTATACCACGGCGACGATCGACGGGTAGACCGGGCGCGCAAGGCTATAATCATCCGATGGCCGAAACCGCTATTACCATACTTGGCATCGATCCCGGTTTGCGCATAACCGGATTCGGCATCGTCCGCAAGAACGGCAACAAGCTCGCCTATGTCACCAGCGGCTGCATCAAAGCGGCGGAATCGGACCTGCCCGGGCGGCTCAAGACCATACTGGAGGGCCTGCGCGAGGTGATCCGGGCACATCAGCCGCAGCAAGTCGCGGTCGAAAAGGTGTTCGTCAACGTCAATCCGCAATCCACGCTGCTGCTCGGCCAGGCGCGCGGCACCGCCATCTGCGCCGCGGTGCTGGAGCGCCTGCCGGTGGCGGAATACACGGCGCTGCAGGTGAAGCAGGCTGTGGTGGGCAACGGTCATGCCAAAAAGGAACAGGTGCAGGAAATGGTGCGGCGCCTGCTCGGCTTGGCGGGCAATCCCAGCGCGGATGCGGCCGATGCGCTCGCCTGTGCAATCTGCCATGCGCATGGTGGCCAGGGACTGGGGTCGATCGCAACGGCGGGCTACCGCGTAAAGAGAGGCCGGCTCGTATGAGGCACCCGGTGAAGGAGGCCGCAAAATGATCGGACGTTTGAGCGGGGTGCTGCTGGAAAAAAATCCGCCGCAGGTGATGCTGGAGGTGCAAGGCCTGGGCTACGAGATCGACGTGCCCATGAGCACCTTTTACAACCTGCCCAACGTGGGCGAACGGGTGACGCTGTTCACGCATTTGATCGTGCGCGAAGACGCGCATCTGCTCTACGGTTTCGCCAGCGAGGCCGAGCGCAAGGCGTTTCGCCAGTTGCTCAAAATCAGCGGTGTCGGCGCGCGCACCGCGCTGTCGCTGCTCTCCGGTATGAGCGTCGCCGAGCTGGCGCAGGCAGTGGTAATGCAGGAAGCGGGGCGCCTGACCAAGGTTCCCGGCATCGGCAAAAAGACCGCCGAGCGGCTGCTGCTCGAGCTCAAAGACAAGCTCGGCGCCGAGCTCACCGCGGGCGCGGCGGTCAACCGCGCCGCTGCGGCGGGGAGCGACGTGCTCAATGCGCTGCTCTCGCTCGGGTACAACGAGAAAGAGGCGCTCTACGCGCTCAAACATTTACCCGAGGGATTGAGCGTTTCGGAAGGCATCAAGCAAGCCCTCAAATCCTTGTCGAAGGGTTGACGTGTCGGAGATTAGTTGCCAATTTTGGCATTTTTACTGGCTCGATTTCTTCCTTCTCGGTGTGATCGACACCACCGATCAGGCGGTGCGCGCGGCGCAGCGCATCATCGAGTTGTTCCGCGACGACCGTGCGCGCATCGAAAAGCCGGGCCGCGCCGCGGCGTCCGCGCTCAGGCTGCGCCATGCCTTCCAGGAAAAGGCGGTGCTGTCTATTCCCGGCGCGGCGAAAAGCGTGGACCTGTCCCAGCCCACCATCGCCGGCGCGCTGGCGCATCTGGCCAAGCTGGGCATCGTGCGCGAAACCACCGGGCGCAAGCGGCGCAAGCTGTACGTGTACGATGCTTACCTGAGAATTCTAAGTGAAGGGGCGGAGCCGATCCGATGACCAAGAAGTACCACCGGCTTGTCCTGGTCTATTTCCAGGTTCGGGTCACCGCTTTTGCCGCGCTGTTCGTCGCGATCGGCATGCACATATGGGGACGGGGCTACGGCGGGCTCGCGTGGGCGCTGCTCGCGCTGCAGTTCCTCGCTTATCCGCACCTGCTTTTCTGGCGCGCGCGCACAGCCCACAACTCGCTCAAAGCCGAACAGAGTAATTTGCTGCTCGACTCGCTGTTGTTCGGGATCTGGGCTGCCGCACTTGAATTTCCGCTCTGGATCGCGTTTACCCTATTCTTGGGGACTTCCCTCAACAATGCGATCAACCGCGGCAGGCGCGGGGTCCTGGGCGCGTTGCTCGCGTTTTCGTCAGGCGCACTTGCGTGGGGGCTCGTCGCCGGGTTCAAGGTTTCGCCGCAGACCGATCCTGCGGCCGCTGCACTGTGCCTGATAGGCCTGTCCGTCTACGTGATCGGTATTGGCAACATCGTGTTTGCCCAGAATCGCAAGTTGCGCGACACGCGCGAGGTCCTGCGCCAGCGCGAGGAGCACTACCGGATCATCACCGAAAATGCGGGAGATCTGATCGCCATGTTGGACGCCGAGGGGCGCTGGATCTACGCGAATCCGGCGTACCGGCGCCTGCTTCCCGAGGCGGCGCTGGAAGTCGGCGCCGATGCGCTCGCCCATTTGCATCCGGAGGACCTGGATGCAACGCGCGCGCTGCTCGAAAAGGCGATTCAAACCGGGGAATCGCAGGAGTTTCTCTATCGAGTGATCGCGACGGACGGCAGGGAGCACGAGTTCCAGGCCAAGGCCAAGTCTTTTTCGCATGCGGGCGCCCCGCGGACCGTGGTCGTTTCGACCGACGTTAGCGAACTGCGCCAGCGGGACAAGAAGCTCGCCGTCCAGGCGAATGTGTTCGAGAACATGGCCGAGGCCATGATGATCGTGTCTGCCGAAGGCACCGTATTGTCGGTTAACCGGGCGTTCACGACGGTCACGGGGTATGGCGCAGAGGAGGTGTGCGGGAAATCCGAAACCGAGTTTCGCACCGCCCTGCAGCCGCAGGAGTTCTACGATGAAATTCGCGACGCATTGAGGCGTCAGGGCCACTGGAGCGGCACCTCCTGGTGCCGCCGCAAGGACGCCGGCATCTACCACGAGTGGCGGAACATTTCGGCGATCCGGGATGCCGCCGGGCGCACGACGCATTACGTCGTTTTTTTTGCGGACGTCTCCCAGTCCACGCACCCGGACCGCGCGCTCGCGCGTTAAAACGAAATGAGCGAAAAACTCTGGATCGCAACAACAGGGGGCCCAGTCCGCGGGTAAAATAGCGCATGGCCATTGAAACCGACCGCCTGATCGCCGCCGATCCCGCCTCGCCGCAGGAAGAGGCGCTGGAGCGCGCGCTGCGGCCGAAGGCCTTGTCCGAGTACGTCGGCCAGGAGAAGATCCGCGGCCAGCTCGCGATTTTCATCGAGGCGGCGCGCCAGCGCAAAGAGCCGCTCGATCACGTGCTGCTGTTCGGCCCGCCGGGTCTGGGGAAAACGACACTGGCCCATATCATCGCGCGCGAGATGGGGGTCAATTTGCGCCACACCTCGGGACCGGTGCTGGAACGCCCGGGCGATCTGGCGGCGCTGCTCACCAACCTCGAACCGAACGACGTGCTGTTCATCGACGAGATCCACCGGCTGTCGCCGGTGGTGGAAGAAATCCTGTATCCGGCGCTGGAAGACTTCCAGCTCGACATCATGATCGGGGAGGGCCCGGCGGCGCGTTCGGTCAAGCTCGATCTGCCGCCGTTCACTCTGGTGGGGGCCACCACCCGCGCCGGCATGCTTACCAACCCCTTGCGCGACCGCTTCGGCATTGTCGCGCGGCTGGAATTCTACACCGCGCAGGAACTGCAGCAGATTGTGAGCCGCTCGGCCAGGCTCCTCAAGATCGAGGTCGCGGCCGAGGGTTCGCTCGAAATCGCGCGGCGCGCGCGCGGCACGCCGCGCATCGCCAACCGGCTGCTCAGGCGGGTGCGCGACTACGCCGAGGTCAAGGCGAGGAGCGGCGTGAGCCGCGCGGTTGCCGACGCGGCGCTGCAAATGCTCGACGTGGACGCGCTCGGCCTGGACCTGATGGACAGAAAACTCTTGCTGGCCGTGATCGAAAAGTTCGCCGGCGGACCGGTGGGCGTGGACAATCTCGCCCACGCGATCGGGGAGGAGCGCGACACCATCGAGGACGTGATCGAGCCTTTTCTCATTATGCAGGGCTATTTGCAGCGCACGCCGCGCGGGCGCGTGGCCACGGTATCGGTCTATCGCCATTTCGGCCTGGCGCTGCCGAACCCGAGCGTTAATGGTGATTTGTGGAATGGACCGGGCGAATCCTGAGGCCGAGTTGACTAAGAACCCGGTGCAAAACGAATTTTGCACCGGCAAATATAGCAGAGCAAGGGGAGGTATCCCCTCATATTGTAATGAACTCGAAGCCGTTTTCCTGGCCGGTGCGTGTCTACTATGAGGACACCGACGCCGGCGGCGTCGTCTATTACGCCAACTACCTCAAGTTCTTCGAGCGCGCGCGCACCGAATGGCTGCGCAGCCTCGGGCTAAATCAGGATAGACTGGCGCAGGAGGAGGGTCTGATTTTCGTGGTGCGGCGGGCGCTGCTGGATTTTGCGCGCCCCGCTCGCTTGGACGATATGCTGGAGGTCACGGTTGAACCGATAAAGCTCGCGCGTGTCTACGTGGATCTGGTCCAGGAGGCGCGCTGTGGCGCGCAAATGCTGGCGCGCGCCGAGATC
The DNA here is from genome assembly GCA_004298385.1 of Betaproteobacteria bacterium. Lineage (GTDB taxonomy): Bacteria > Pseudomonadota > Gammaproteobacteria > Burkholderiales > SG8-39 > 2-12-FULL-64-23. Next base: position 17,406 of record SCTX01000084.1, read on the forward strand.
CGGGTGGCCTGCCTGAACCAGCGAAATTTCAAGCCGGCCGCCATGCCGCAATTCTTAAAGGACAGGCTCTGATTTGGCGGATCTGAAAGGGGCCGGGGGAAAGGGTGGAACCCTTCCCTTCCCACCCAGGCGTCTTGTTCTAAATCGCTACGCGAGCCGATACAACCATGAACGTAAGCCAGGACCTGTCGATACTTTCCTTGATCACCAACGCCAGCGTGCTGGTGCAACTGGTGATGGCGCTGCTGCTGGTGGTCTCGTTCATGAGCTGGCTGTTCATCTTCCGCAAGCTGTTCGCCATCCGGCAGGCTGTGACCCAGACCGAGAAATTCGAGCGCGACTTCTGGAGCGGCAGCGACATGAACGGCCTGTACCAGAGCGCGGTCAACGACCGCCATCGCGCCGGGGCGCTCGAGCGCATTTTCGAGGCGGGCTTCCGCGAATTCGCCAAGCTGCGCGCTCAGCGCGGTGCCGACCCGAGCATCCCGGTGGAGGGGGCGCGCCGCGCGATGCGCGCCACCTATCAGCGCGAGATGGACAACCTGGAGCGGCACCTCGCCTTTCTTGCCTCGGTCGGTTCGGTCAGCCCCTACATCGGCCTGTTCGGCACGGTGTGGGGCATCATGAATGCGTTTCGCGGCCTGGCCAACGTCAACCAGGCGACGCTGGCGCATGTGGCGCCCGGTATCGCCGAGGCCCTGATCGCCACCGCCATCGGCCTGTTCGCCGCGATCCCGGCGGTGATTGCCTACAACCGCTACGCGCACGACATCGACCGCCTGGCGATCCGCTTCGAGAGCTTCATCGAGGAGTTCTCCAACATCCTGCAGCGCCAGGCTGGCGTGGGCAAGTAGGGAAGCGACCATGCCGCGTCCGCGCCGTGCCATGAGCGAGATCAACGTCGTGCCCTACATCGACGTAATGCTGGTGCTGCTGGTGATTTTCATGATCACCGCGCCGCTGGTGAATCCCGGCGTGATCGAGCTGCCTACGGTGGGCAAGTCGTCGCTGCCGCCGGAGCTGCCGCTGGAGGTGGTGATCAAGGCCGATGCATCGCTCGTGTTGCGCGAGAGGAGCAAGACCGCGGCGAGCGAGCGAGCGGTGTCGACCGCCGAGTTGGTCGCGGCGTTGCAGCAAAAGCAGAAAGCCCGTCCGGACCAGGCGGTGGTGATCGCCGCCGACAAGGACGTGCGCTACGAAGCCGTGCTCAAAGTCATGGACGAACTGCAGAAACAGAACGTGCGCAAGGTCGGGCTGCTGGTGAGGCCCGCGCCAAGATGAGCGTGGCGGCCAACGCGATGCTGTACCAGGAGCCAGGCAAGGTTCCGTCGATCGCACTCGCGCTGCTGGTGCACCTGCTGCTGCTGGTGTTCCTGTTTTTTGGCGTGCGCTGGCAGAGCAGGCAGCCGGAGGCGGTAATGGTCGAGTTGTGGAATATCCCGCCCGCACCCGTGGTGGAGCAAGTGGTGGCGCAACCCGAGCCCCCGCCCAGACCTGAAATCAAGCCGGAGCCCAAGCCGGTCGAGAAAACGGTCGAGCCGCACAAGCCCGATATCGCGCTGGAGAAGAAGAAAGAAGTCAAAAAGGAGGCGCCGAAGAAACCGGAACCCAAGCTCAATCTCGACCGCAGCAAGGATATCCGCGCGCAGTTGGAGCGCGAAACCGCCGCGCTCAGCCAGCAATTGGATAAGGACAGAATCCTGGACCAGATGCGACGCGAGGCGGCAACCGCGGCTGCAACAGCAGACGCCGCATATATCGGCAAGCTCAAAGGCAAAATCAAGAGCAACATCGTGCTGCCACCGGACATCCGCGGCAACCCGGAGGCTATCTTCGACGTGGTGCAATTGCCCACCGGCGAAATCATGTCGGTCAAGTTGCGCAAATCGAGCGCTCACACGGCTTACGACGCGGCGGTGGAGCGCGCCATACTCAAGTCCTCACCCCTGCCCAAGCCCGACAGGCCGGAACAGTTCCAGCGCAGCCTGGAAATCAAATTCAGGCCGCTGGAGTTAAAGTGATCGGCACAGAATGTATAATGCGGCCAGCATTATTTCAGGACGGTTGATGCGCTATTTTCTGGCTTCGATAGGGCTGCTGCTGGCGCTGCTTTGCGCAAACGCGCGGGCGCAGTTGTCCATCGACATCACCGGCGGTGGCGCCAACCAGATCCCCATCGGGGTGCTGCGCTTCGCCGGCGAGGGGGCCTTGCCGCAGAGCATCAGCGATATCGTCGAAGCCGATCTGCAACGCAGCGGTCGCTTCCGCATGCTGTTCGCCGGCAACGTCGATCCGCTGCCGGCCGAGGTGGCGCAGGTCGATTTCGGCGACTGGAAAAACCGCAACGCCGACGCTCTGGTCATCGGCAGCGTCGTGCGCCTGGCCGATGGCCGCTTCGAGGCGCGCTTCCGCCTGCTCGACGTGCCTAAGCAAACCCAGATCGGCGGCGTCGCCTTTACCCTCTCCGCACAGCAAGTGCGCGCGACCGCGCACCGCATCGCCGACGTCGTCTACGAGAAGCTGACCGGCGACCGCGGCGTGTTTTCCACGCGTATCGCCTATGTGGTGAAACAGGGAAGCCGCTACGAGCTGCAGATCGCCGATGCCGACGGCGCCGGCGCCCAGACCGCGCTCGCGTCGCGCGAGCCCATCATTTCTCCGGCCTGGTCGCCCGACGGCACGCGGCTCGCCTACGTCTCGTTCGAGAACAAGAAGCCGGTGGTGTACGTGCATTCGCTCGTCTCGGGGCAGCGCCAGGCGGTGGCGAATTTCAAGGGTTCGAACAGCGCGCCCGCGTGGTCCGCGGACGGCAAGCAACTGGCGGTGGTGTTGTCCAAGGACGGAGGCTCGCAGATGTATCTCATCGGCGCCGACGGCAGCAACCCGCGACGCATCACCAACTCCGGCTCGATCGACACGGAACCTTTTTTCGCGCCCGACGGTCAATCAATATATTTCACTTCCGATCGCGGCGGCAGTCCCCAGATCTATCACATGAGTGCGAGCGGGGGCGAGGCCACGCGCGTGACCTTCGACGGCAGCTACAACGTATCGCCGCGGGTCTCGAGCGACGGCAAGACCCTGATCTATATTGCGCGCGACGGCGGGCGCTTCCAATTGAAGTCGCTTGATCTGGTGAGCAAACAGGGGCAGGTGCTCACCGACGGGCAGCACGACGAATCGCCCAGTTTCGCGCCCAACGGCAAGATGATTCTGTATGCTACCCAGATAAACAACCGCGGCTCGCTGGCCGCGGTTTCGAGCGACGGCAGGGTGAAGCAGCGCCTGTCGGTGCAGGCAGCGGACGTGCGTGAGCCCGCCTGGGGCCCGTTTTTCAATAACTGAATGACCAGAAGAAGGAGACGAGAATGAAGAAGTTGCTTGCGGTTGCCGCGGTGGTAGCCCTGCTGGCCGGCTGCGCCAGCACGCCGAAGGAAGAGCCCAAGGCGGCGGTGGAGGACCGCACGCCGACGACGGCCGTTCCGACCCAGCCCGGCGTGTCCACGGTCACGCCGATTGGGCCCACGACGGATCAGCTTCCCAACGCGCTCAAGGACCCGAACAACATCTTGTCCAAGCGCAGCGTTTACTACGATTACGACAAGTACGATGTCAAGGACGAGTACAAACCGCTGCTGCAGGCGCATGCCCGCTATCTCGCGCAGAACCGTAATGCCAGGATGCTGATTCAGGGCAACTGCGACGAGCGCGGCAGCCGCGAGTACAACATCGCGCTGGGGCAGAAGCGCGCCGACGGCGTGAAGAAAATGCTCCTGCTGATGGGCGCGCAGGAAAGCCAGGTCGAATCGGTGAGTCTGGGCGAGGAAAAGCCGCGCTGCACGGAAAGCACAGAGGTCTGCTATAGCCAGAACCGGCGCAGCGACATGCTCTACGGCGGCGAGTACTGATAGATGAAGTTGCGCGCCGCCCTGCTGCTGGGCCTTTGCCTCGTTGCCGGCGCTGCCCGCGCCGGCCTGTTCGACGATGAAGAGGCGAGGAAGGACATTGCCGCGCTCAGGGTCCAAGTCGGCGCGAACCAGAAAGCGGCGGAAGAGCGCTTGGCCAGGATCGAAACCATGCTGCAGGATCGATCGATAGAGCTGGCCAAGCTGATTGACGAGTTGAAGCAGGATCTGGCGCGCATGCGCGGCCAGATCGAGGTGCAGTCCCACCAGATCGAAACCCTGGATCGGCGGCAGAAGGACCTGTACGTCGATCTCGACACGCGCTTGCGCAAGCTCGAGGCGAGCATTCAGGCGCAGGAGAAGCAGGCCGCCAGCGCCCCCGACCCGCTTGCCGAAGGCAAGGCCTATGAGGCGGCGCTCAACCAGTTCAAGCTCGGCAACTACCAGTCTTCCGTCGCCGCGTTCCAGAATTTCCTCGCCACCTATCCCAACAGCCAGCAGCTATCGAGCGCGCAATACTGGATCGGCAATGCTTACTACGCGTTGCGCGATTACAAGTCGGCGATCGCCGCGCAGCAGAAAGTGCTCGCATCCTGGCCCGACAGCGCCAAGGCGCCGGATGCACTGCTCAACATCGCCAGTTGCCAGGCCGAAATAGGCGAGGCCAAGGCGGCGCGCGAAACGCTGCAGGCGCTGCTGAAGAAATATCCCGGCACGCAGGCGGCGGAGCAGGCCAAGCAGCGCCTCGCGGGCAAGCGTTAGACCGGAATTCTACGGGGCCGTTTCGACAATTCTGAAACGGCCTCTTGGTTTCTCACCATGCGCAAAGCCGTCGTACTTCTTTCCGGCGGCCTCGATTCGGCCACCGTGCTCGCTATGGCGAGGCAGCAGGGCTACGCCTGTCATGCGCTGTCGGTCGACTACGGCCAGCGCCACCGGGTCGAGCTCGAGGCGGCGGTGCGCGTCGCACGCGCGCTGGGCGCGGTGGAACAGAGAACGGTCAGGATCGATCTGGCAGCCTTCGGCGGCTCGGCGCTTACCGACAATTCCATCGCGGTGCCGATCCAGGGCGTGCAGAAACACGGCATCCCCGTCACCTACGTCCCGGCGCGCAATACCATCATGCTCTCCCTCGCGCTCGCCTGGGCCGAGGTGCTGCAGGCCGAGGACCTGTTCTTCGGCGCCAATGCGGTCGACTACTCCGGCTATCCCGACTGCCGGCCCGAGTATATGCGCGCTTTCGAGCGCATGGCCAATCTCGCCACCAAGGCTGCGGTGGAGGGCGGGCGGCTCACCTTGCACACCCCCATCATCGCCATGAGCAAGGCGAAGATCATCGAACAGGGCGTGCAGCTTGGCGTGGACTACGGCCTAACCGTATCCTGCTATCAGGCCGATGCCGAATCCCGCGCCTGCGGTGTGTGCGATTCCTGCCGCCTGCGCTGCGCCGGTTTCGCGGCCGCCGGCGTGCCCGATCCGACGCGCTATTACACGGCTCATGCGTGACCTGGCCCCCCTTTGCGCTTGCGGCGCGAGGGTGGCGATGACGGGCGAATAGGGCGGCGTTATTCCAGCGCCAAAAGATTTTGCTTGCGCGGATCGGAGCCCAGACTAGAATCCCCGGATTCTCAAGGGGAAGGCCCATGAACGAAGTCGATCCTGCGGCGGTTGCGAGCAGCGTGGCCTGGGGCGGGTTCGCCCTCGCTTTCATTTTCGGCGCGGTGGGTAACAAGACGAATTTCTGCACCATGGGCGCGGTGTCCGACGTGGTCAACATGGGCGATTGGGGCCGCATGCGCATGTGGCTGCTTGCCATCGCCGTCGCCATCCTGGGCTCGAACGCGCTGCAGCTCGCCGGCGTCGTCGACCTGTCCAAGTCGATCTATACCGGTTCAAATTTCGTCTGGCTGTCCTACCTTGTCGGCGGCTTTGCCTTCGGCGTCGGCATGACTCTGGGCTCGGGCTGCGGCAGCAAGACCCTGATCCGCATCGGCGGCGGTAATTTGAAATCGCTGGTGGTGTTCGTGTTCCTCGCTATCGCCGCCTACGTCACGCTGAAGGGCCTGTTCGGGGCTTTCCGCGTGGCGGTGCTCGATCCGGTGTCGGTCACGCTGTCCACCGGGCAGGACCTGCCTTCGCTGCTGGCCAAGGCCTTCAGCGCGGACAAGAAGATGATGCTCATGCTCGCGAGCGCGATCGCGGCGGGTCTGCTGCTGCTGTTCGTGTTCACGGATCGCGAATTCCGCGGCAATTTTGACGGCATCCTCGGCGGCGTCGCGGTCGGTCTCGTGGTGGTCGGCGGCTGGTACGTGAGCGGCAAGCTGGGCTATCTGGCCGAAGACCCGAACACCCTGCAGGAGGCCTTCGTCGCCACCAACAGCGGACGCATGGAGTCGCTCTCCTTCGTCGCGCCGCAGGCGTACACGCTGGAGTTGCTCATGTTCTGGACCGACAAAAGCAAATTGGTGACCTTCGGCATCGCCTCGGCCGTCGGCGTCGTCGCCGGCTCGGCCGCCTACGCGCTGGCGAGCGGGAGCTTTCGCTGGGAGAGCTTCCGCGATGCCCGGGACACCGCGAGCCACATGCTGGGCGGCGTGCTCATGGGTTTCGGCGGCGTGACCGCCATGGGCTGCACGGTGGGGCAGGGTATCAGCGGCTTTTCCACGCTGGCGCTGGGCTCCATGCTCACCTTCTTGTCCATCGTCGCCGGCTCGGCCTTGACCATGAAATGGCAATACGCGCGCATGCTGCGGGAAGCATGATGGTTTTTTGCCGGTGGCGGCGGTTAATCGTCGAAATCAGGATGAATTCAGGCGCAACAAGCCCGGATTTCATTGACACAGGCACCCCCGGCAAATTAAAATCGCGCCTCTTTTCGGGTCGTTAGCTCAGCCGGTAGAGCAGCGGACTTTTAATCCGTTGGTCGCCAGTTCGAATCTGGCACGGCCTACCAGTTATTCAAGCGGGTTGGCGTTGTCCAGGCCTATTCGCTTTCCGGGGCGTTAGCTCAGTTGGTAGAGCAGCTGACTCTTAATCAGTTGGTCGCAGGTTCGACCCCTGCACGCCCTACCAAATATCGGAGCGCTAGGTAACGGTAAACCCGCAACCGCGGGCGGGACAGCGCCCTGCGGGATCCGTATAGAGGGAGTACGGCGCCTGTCTGTAATAGAAGAATCCTATTTGCTCGATTGCTGGAGAAGAGAATTTTGTCCATACTGCGGAAAAGCATCTTCCGGATCGGAGCGAATCGGGACGGGCCAAAAGATAAAGGGCGGTTTTTGTAGTTTGGAGTGCTATGCGAAATACTACGAGCGGAACATTGGGGAGCGCGTCAGACGATTTATTGGGTCAGGCGGCGCGAACGAATGAGCTGCGGCCCCGGCATGGTTCCCGCAGCGAATCGGACGGCGATACGGACGGACCTCGTACGACGGGGATATTGCCGTCGCAGGAGCTCGAACGCCAAGTCAAGGTAACCAGGGAAATTGTTGCTTTAGAAACGATCCAAGATGATCAATTTCAACCGGCCAGTCTAGACCTTCGGCTGGGGTCCGTCGCGCATAGAGTCCGTGCAAGTTTTCTGCCCGGCAAGGATGCCACGGTGCAACAAAAACTCGACGGGCTCACCATGCACACGATGGACATCCGTAACGGCGCCGTGCTGGAGCGCGGTTGTGTTTACATCATACCGTTGCTCGAGGGTTTGGCGCTGAAAAGGCGTACATCGGCGATGGGTAATCCGAAGAGTTCAACCGGTCGCCTCGACATCTTTACTCGACTCATCACCGATTACGGTACGGAATTTGATCGAGTCCGGGAGCAGTATAACGGGCCACTGTATGCCGAGGTATCGCCGCGAACCTTTAGCGTATTGGTGTACAAGGGTTCGAGGTTGAACCAGATCCGAATACGCCGCGGCAATCGGTCTAATAGCGATGAAGCCATGAAACGTCTGCAACAAGAGTTCCAGGTTGTAGAGTCAATCAGCGAAGACGAGATTCGCAACGGCGTCCCCCTTTCAGTGGACGTGAGGGGAGCCGACTCGGGAGGTCTTATCGGCTACAAGGCGAGAAATCATGCCGGGTTGATCGATATCGACAAGGTTCGACACTACGATGTACTCGACTTTTGGGAGCCGGTCTACGCGCCTCGCGTCGGCGGGCTGGTGTTGGACCCGGAGGAGTTCTATATCCTGGCCTCTCGGGAAGCGGTGAAGATTCCACCGACGCACGCGGCTGAAATGATCGCGTACGATACTCTAATCGGGGATTTCCGAGTCCACTATGCCGGGTTTTTCGACCCTGGATTCGGGCATCCGGATGCGGGAGGCGAAGGGGCGCGGGCCGTCCTCGAAGTCCGCTCCTTTGAGGTCCCGTTCGTAATAGAACACGGCCAAGTGGTTGGCCGACTGGCCTACGAACAACTGACCGAGAAACCGCATCGGCTCTATGGCAGCAAGGCGAAGTCATCTTACCAAGGCCAGGGAATTGCTCTAAGCAAGCACTTCAAGCCGTTCTCGCGTTCCGCGATGCGTTGAATATTGTTCGAGGGCTGCAACAGGCGTGGCAATGATATCGGGCGACTGTGCGCCGAAGGCAACCCCATTTTTCCGGCGAAGTCTTGGAAAATGCATGGAGATTCGCGCACAACAGCATTCGGTAGAATATGAGGGAATACTCGACACCGCCACCAGCCGGGACCAATGGGGCTTTCGCGGGACACTTGGAACCGTTGAGCTCGAGTTCGCGAGCTAACATGGTTGGACTTACGATTCATGGATGCCGAACTGCGCTAGTCTTTCTGATTGTCGCGGCTTGCCTGTTTGGTACTGGCGCTTCGTTTGCGGCCGAAGTACCAGCTAAACTTGTTCCGCTCCTCCAGAATAAACAGACGCTAGCTCTGCAACTTGCCGGGCCGGCCGCTCGGTGCGTTCAGCGGATGGATACAAGTCACTCCGCTTTTCATGGATGCATTGATTGGCACTCCGCAGTACACGCCACATGGAGCCTCGTCGCGTATACTGCCATGACGAACGACAGGAGATATGAGCCGCTGGTGAAAGCGGTGCTCACGCCGAAGAAGCTGAAGGAAGAGCGCCGGCTTTTGGCCAATGATGCCGCCTTCGAGATGCCTTACGGGAGAGCTTGGTTCCTGCGGACGGCACTCGAGTACGAACGCTACTATCGCGATGGTATGCTTTTGCCGCTCGCGGATTTCGTGGCGGGGACCCTCGATAATTATTATCGGCACAATCCTCCGGTTCCTGCGAGCGCGGCATACAACAACTCGGCATGGGCTCTCATCAATATGTTGGACTACTACGATTTTCGCGGCTTCGAAGACCGTTCAGAATTGCTCAAGAAGCAAGTTCGCAATCGCTTCCTTGCCAAGGATGCCAATTGCGAACCCGAGGCAGAGCGGCCCGGGTTCATGGCAATTTGCACGAACTGGGCGTGGCTTGCATCCAAGCTACTGCGTAGAGACGAATTCGCGCGTTGGCTATCGGGATTCTTGCCCCCGCCTCGGATCCCCGCTCCGGTTCGCGATCCGCATGCGGCACACGAATACGGTCTGAATTTCAGTCGCGCGTGGGGTCTGTGGGAACTGTTCTCCGTAACGGCCGATCTCGCATACATCAACGCTTACGTTGACCACGTCCAGACCACTTTGGGTAATCGAGAAAACTGGGATGGAGACTATCGAACCGTGGGCCATTGGGTTCCCCAATTCGGCATGTTTGCGATCCAACCACTGTTCGGGAGCAAGTTTCGATGAAGCTGGTGCTGCCGCTACTTGGAACGCTTCTGGCTTTGATGCTTTCCGCGGCCGCGCGCGCCGCGGGAGACGTCAAGCAGTTTGTTCCCGGTGCGCTCGTCAATCCGACTGCGTTCTATCCGGAGGGACCGCAACTCATCGCCAAAGGACTCCTCGTTGCCGAGATGCCAAGAAATCGCGTCGTCCTGATTGACGAAGGTCAAATCAAGACAGTCTGGCACGCCGAAGGTTGCGGTCCCACCTCGATAAAGAAGATTCCTGCCGGTGGTTATTGGGTTCTCTGCCACCTTGGGCATTTCGTTGCGCGGCTCGACGAGAATTTTGCAACCATTCGCATTATCGAGCAAACGACATCGGCCCGGCGGATAGCTTGGCCTAACGACGCCTCCGTTGATTCGGCGGGAAACTTGTATTTGAGCTCATCTGGACAGTTCTCTTTAAGTGCGCCGCCTGGAGGGCGGGTCGTTTTCGTAGACGAAAGGTCGAATATTGCGTCCGACTTAGCAGGCGGCTTGCGTTACACCAATGGGGTTCTGGTGCAAGAAGGCAAACACAGAGTTTTGGTTTCCGAGCACCTAAAAAGAAGAATTCTTGCATTCCCTCTCGTCGAACCAGGCAAGTTAGGGTCCCCGGTCGTGTTTTTTGACTTTAACGATGCTCCGACCATCCGGGATGCATATGAGCAAAGCGGCCCGGATGGAATGGCCTCCTTCACCGACGGCGACATCTGCGTCGCCGATTACGGAAATGGCCGAATAATCGTGCTATCGGAAAATGGCCGATTCCTTGAACAATTTCTCGTCCAGTATCGTTTCGTTACAAACATGGCGATTGCCAAGAGCCAGAAATCGATTTTTGTCATGATGACAGAGTCAAATGCCTCGCCGGATCTGCATGGTGTAGTGCAGGAATTCAAAATTAAAGCAACTCGCCGACAATGACAACTAGCGCACATCGTTCCTTACCGATCACCCGGCGCCTGACCATCGCCGTTTACTCCGCGGCTTTTCTATCGGGCTTCGTAACGATGGCCCTCGAGATGCTTATAGGACGGACGTTTATCCCATTTTTTGGCGGCACCATATATACGTGGGGTGCGTTGATATCGATTTTTTTGACTGGGATGACCCTCGGCTACGTGCTCGGAGGCAAGGCTGCGGATCGAAATCCAAGTGGGCGCATCGTAGCGGGATTGTTTGTTGCGTCGGCGATTTTGGTAATGATCGTTCCGGTCTACGGGGAAAGGTTCATCAACCGAATTCTGGACTCGATCGACGACGTTAGATATGCAGCGTTGCTCGCCGCGCTAACCCTTGCGTGCCTCCCGGCGGCCAGTCTCGCCGCCGTTTCCCCTTATTGCGTCCGCCTGATATTGGACCGCAAGGACCATTCCGGAACAATATCGGGGCGCCTTTCCGGATTGACCACTGCGGGTAGCATCATCGGAACGCTTGGCACCAGTTTTTTCTTCATCCCCAGCCTGGGCGTAAAGTCGATCTACGGAATTCTCGCTGGAATCAGCATCGTCATGGGTGTCGTTTTTTGGAAACTCGGCACGAACCACCCCCAAGCTTCCCGCGCGCAACGCTCATCCGCACTTCTCGCCGTGCTGTTCCTGTTGGCGCTTGCCGGGCCATTCGGTGCGAGACAGGCGGCAGCACAGCCGCAGCCGAACTTAATTCAGCGTGATGGTCTTCTGGAAAAAGTCGAATCCGAGTACAACACCATTTTTGTGCAAAAGGAGGGGCCATTCATTTCACTGAATTTCGGATATCGCGCGAATCGATATACTGAGTCGGTGATGGACCTATCGAGACCAGGAGAGCTCGTCGTCACCTACACCCGGTACATGACTTCCGCATTGGCCTTCCACCAGGGTAAAGTGGAGCGAATTGCTCTCGTTGGATTGGGCGGGGGCAGGACAATCAGCTACCTCATAGGAAGTCTTCCCGGTGTGATCGCGGACGTCGCCGAACTCGATCCCGCGGTAATTGCCCTTGCGAGCAAGTACTTCGGTGTCAACTCTACCGAGCGCTTGCGTATTCACAACCAAGACGGGCGAGTCTTTCTGGCGCGGACCAAGGAAAAGTTCGATCTAGTCCTGCTCGATGCCTACCGTGGCCCGTTTGTTCCTTTTCACCTGACAACGCAAGAATTCTACAGGGTGGTAAAGTCGCGCTTGCGTGAAGGTGGAGTAGTAGCGCAAAACGTCGAGCCCACAACTTTGTTTTTTGATAGCACTCTCGCGACGATGAAGACCGTCTTCGACAGCGTGGATGCCGTCGAGGCAGGCGGGAACATCGTTTTGATCGGCTACTCGGGAACCAGGTTGCCGCAGATCGAGCTTGCTCGTCTGGCCTCCGCGACGCAAGCAAAACTCCGACTAAAATATGACTTAAACGAGTTAGTCAAGGCTCGCAAAGACGTTCGGAGCGAACCGAATGCGAAGATTCTCACCGATGATTTCTCTCCCGTGGAAATGTTGAAGACTGTAAAGCGACACAATGAAAAGAAGCAGTAACGCCGCGCCGTCGCAACAGAGGCGGCCTCGGTCGCGAGGACAGGTTTGGGGGACGACAGGTGAACTCTTGCCGGTAGCGGGTTATCGACGCGGTGACGCGGAACGCCGCCGGCAGCGTTAGATATCCCGCTGCAGGATGATCATGCTTTGTCGTTGGGCTAGCAACCGATAGGTTCTCGATGCGAGCGTTCAAGGCACTGGGAATGTCAATGGCGCTCCTGACCAGCGCAGGCTTGGCGCAGGCGTGGGATGCTTCTGCAATTCCCGAGCTGATCGAGACCAGTGTAAAAGTCACCACGCCGTGGAGCCTGGCCGCGTTCGCGATCGCTGCGCTCGTGGTGATCGTCAGCTTGCTTGTCATTAAGCCGAATGCGGCAACGCGAAAGATCATGTGGATTTGCGCAGCCGCGATCACATTTCTTGGCCTTGTGCCCATCATTGTTTCGGTGTTCGTTGCCCCGCCGCTTGCGTCGGTCTACCGGATCCGGGTCACCGTCGTCAGTCCAGAGAAAACCCCGGTGGAAGACGCCAAAGTCTGGTCAACTATTGGTGGCGAAGCGAAGAAAGTCGCGGGTGGATGGGAGTTCGATATCCCTGTCGTCAGCAAGCCTGCTACGGGGAAGTTCACCGTTTTCGCCGAGCAGCCGAACGCCTTTCTGGCCGGGAGCCAGGAAATCGTCCTCGGCGCCGACGCCGGCATTGCCACTGCGGTGACCATTCCGCTGGAACAGGTCAAATCGGCGCGGGTGCGGGGGCACGTGCAGAACGAAGAGGGTACAACATTGGGCGGTGCTCATGTGATGGTTGCAGGTTATGCAAGCGAAATGATCGTCACGTCCGACAACGGCGGCTTCGAACTACCTGCCCACGCCGCATCGGGGCAGCACGTGCTTGTCCACGTTCAAAAGGAGGGTTATGTCTCCTCACAGCTTTCGCATCTAGCAGGGGAAGATCCGCTTGTCGTGATGCTTCGGAAGAAGTAATCAGGAGATTGAAATGCGATGGATTGCGCTGGGTGTGTTATTGGTGATCGCTAGCGCGCACTGCGGCATGGTGTCCGCCGAGCAGGGCGTGCTCGTTCTGAAGGCGTCGACGCTGGAGGACCGGCCTTTGAAGGGCTTAGTGCTGACGACGATGGGGGACGGGGGAATGGGGCCGCCCACGGACGATTTGGGCAAGACGCGTATCCGGCTCGGTGGTGATACCAGGCCCGGCAGCCCGGTGAAGCTGCTTATCGCCTATAGTCCTGGCGGCAAAGAAATGATGTTCATATCTCCGTGGAACGGCGAAGTCATAGTTCCGTGCTTTGAAAACGCCCCGAACTGCGTCCATCCGGTGTGGCTGACTGATACAAAGAACAAAGAAATCCTCCGCAACGGCAAAGCTCTCACGGCAACAACGGAACGCATAAACCACGCGACTTTAGCGAAGGAGTTGGAACAACGAGAAGTGCTTTCGCAAAGACAACGGCGGGCGGTTTTGGAAGAGCAAGCAAAAACGATTGGCTTGCCGCCGGACGACGTGGACCGCGCGATTCGTGCATCGGGGGCGCAGACGAGGCCCGCGTCCTATCAGAAGGGAATCGCCGCCATCTACGAGCAGCGGCTTGCCGACGCAAGTCGGCATATCAGAGCATCCCTGCAGACGGCAGATCCCGGGCTGTTCGACAAGTATGTGTCGCTCGGGTGGGCGGAATACAGACAGCGGCACTACGAACTTGCAAAGGAAGCCTTGCTGCAAGCGCAGATGATGCGACCGGACGATCGGACAGTCCTCGAAATCTTGTCCCGTGTCTACCGCGCGCTGAAGGACTTCCCCAATGCGCGCCTTTCCATGGAAAAGGTGGTCGCACTCGGACCGGCCACGGCCGGCGCTCTCTACGATCTTGCCATCATGCAGAAGAACGACCAGCGGCTCGATCTCGCTCTGCGCTCCCTTGAGAAGGCCAAAACCATCAGTCGGGACAAGGACCAACTTGCCAACATCGAGTTTGTGATCGCCGGTTACCTGATTCACGCGGGCCGGCGGCAGGAGGGACTGCGGCGTTTCGAGTCAATCAAAGATCAGTTGGGGGCCGACCGTTTCGCGGGCAATCTCGCGTGGTTCTACGCCGTGGCCGACCTCGAGCAAGAGTTTTTCGAGGCACTCGAACGTGCCCTTCGGGTGCGCACGCTCGAAACTCTGTTGTGGATCGACCAAGAGGTCGATATCAACAAGTATCGCGAACACGAGCGGTTCAAGGCGCTTGTTGCCAGGTACCCGCGGCAGTGAATGCGCGGCGGTGATCAGTCTTGGCTTGAGTCGAAAAATCCTGTGCCGAGAATTTTTCCGCTCCGCTCTATCGCCCATCCCTGTGTTTGATCTAGGTCAAGACATGCCGGGGCTAGCGGGAAGATACTTGCTCCGTTCCGTTGGTGGAATACACGTTGAATGACATTGGTTTGAATCATGTATCCGGGGGAATCGGCATGGCCGCCCGCGCGCGGCGCAGGCTGTCGGAAATGCCCTGGATCGCGTCCCGTCAAGCCGAGCGCAGGTCTTGATGAGGCCGTCAGCGGCGCAAATGACGGCGGACCTGTGGATGCCACCGAACGGCAAAATACCCCGATAGCCAAGACGGCCAGGATCGGCCAGATATGAAGGCGACTGCAATGTCCAATTTCGAAATCGTGGCACGAGAGGATTTCTCCGATGTCACCTACCTGCTTGAGGTGCGCCATCCGCTGATGGCCAAAGCCGCCAAGCCGGGGCAATTCGTGGTTGTCATGCTGAACGAGCAGGGCGAGCGCATTCCGCTCACCATCGCGGACTTCGACCGCAAGAAGGGAACCATCACGCTGGTGATCCAGGCGGTCGGCAAGACAACCAAGCAGATGCAACTGGAATGCCGGGTCGGAACCTCGCTCTACGCGATGGTCGGCCCGATGGGCGTACCCAGCCCGATCAGCCACGCGAAAAAAGTGGTGTGCGTGGGCGGCGGCCTGGGCGTGGCGCCGATCTTTCCGCAGGCGCGCGGCTTCAAGGAGGCCGGCGCCTATGTGATCGCCGTTCTCGGTTTCCGCAACAAGGATCTCGTCTTCTGGGAAGACAAATTCAAGGCCTGCTGCGACGAACTCATCCTGTGCACCAACGACGGCTCGGCGGGAATGAAAGGCATGATCACCGACGGCATCAAGGTCGCCCTAGCGGGGCATTCCGACATCGACGAGTTCGTCGCGATCGGCCCGCCGGTGATGATGAAGGCCTGCGCCGATGCCACGCGCGCGGCCAAGATCAAGACCATGGTGAGCGTCAACCCGATCATGGTCGACGGCACCGGCATGTGCGGCGGCTGCCGGGTGAAAGTCGGCAAGGAGGTGAAATTCGCCTGTGTCGACGGACCGGACTTCGACGGGCACCTGGTCGATTTCGACGACCTGATGATGCGCCTTTCGCGCTACACCAAGGTCGAGAAAGAGGCCCACGAGCGCTGGTCGGAGAGCTGCCGCATGACCAAGCAGGTCGGCCCGAGCGCGCTCGATGCGCTGGGCATATCGACACGAGGCCGCGCCCCGCAAGCTGAGTTGCTCGAGCTGCCCGATCCGTTCGAGGATGCGCCCGGGGGTTAGATCGGTTCGATGATTGACGTCGCGGCGGTGCGGCGCTGCCCGGGTGTTTGCCGGAGCCACGCATAGTCGCTTGAGGACAACGAGATGGCAAAGAAAAAGACGATACGAAGCATTCCCCAGGAACGCACGCCGATGCGCGAGCAGGATGCGCAGGTGCGGGCCAAGAACTTCGAGGAGGTTGCCTGCGGTTACAGCCTCGAGGACGCGGCGCGCGAGTCCGAGCGCTGCCTGATGTGCCCGGACGAGCCGTGTATTTCCGGCTGCCCGGTGGGAATCAATATTCCGGGCTTCATCCAGAAGATCAACGAGAAGAATTTCCGCGGCGCCTACGACATCCTCACCGACACCAATTTGCTGCCGTCGATCTGCGGCCGGGTGTGTCCGCAGGAGAACCAATGCGAAGGCGTGTGCACCGTCGGCGATTCGCTCGAAGCGGTCGCCATCGGGCGATTGGAGCGCTTTGTCGGCGATACGGCCATTAAAGAAGGATGGGTCAACATTCCGTATATCGAACCCAACCGGTTCAGGGTCGGGATCGTCGGCTCCGGGCCGGCGGGCATGGCCTGCGCGGCGGACATGGCCAAGGCCGGGTGCGATGTCACCGTCTATGAAGCCTTTCACCAGGCGGGCGGCGTGCTGAAATACGGCATCCCCGATTTCCGCCTGCCGAACGAGGTGATCGACGCCGAGATCAACAACCTGAAGAAATTCGGCGTCAAGTTCGAATGCAACACCCTGGTCGGGCGGCTATTCACCATAGAGCAGATGCTCGACGAGATGGGCTTCCACGCGGTATTCGTCGGCGTCGGCGCGGGCTACCCGACCATGCTCAATATCCCCGGCGATTCCCTGAACGGCGTGCTCTCCGCCAACGAACTGCTGACGCGCTGCAACCTCATGCGGGCGCGCGATTTCCCGAATTTCGACACGCCGCTGCCGATCGGCAAGCGCGTCGCCGTGGTCGGCGCGGGCAACACCGCCATGGATGCGACGCGCGTGTCCATTCGTCTGGGCGCGGAAAAGGTGTACTGCGTCTACCGCCGCTCGCGCACCGAGGCGCCGGCGCGGGCGGAGGAAGTGCATCACGCCGAACAGGAAGGCGTGGAATTCCACTGGCTCACCGCTCCGGTGGCGGTGCTGGACGACGGCAAGGGCAGCGTGCGCGGCATGCGCTGCGTGCGCATGGAACTGGGCGAACCCGACGATTCCGGCCGGCGCCGGCCGGTGCCTGTCGCCGACAGCGAATTCGATTTCGAGGCTGATCTGATCGTCTATGCGATCGGCACCAACGCCAACCCGATCATGGGGCAAACGTCGAAGCTGAAACTGAACAAGTGGGGCTATATCGGCGCCGACGAGAATCTCGCGACTTCGGTGGCGGGTGTGTTCGCCGGCGGCGACATCGTCACCGGCGCGGCGACCGTGATCGAAGCCATGGGCGCCGGGCGCAAGGCGGCGCGCAGCATGAAGGCCTATCTCGGCATCCGCGATCCCGCGCTTCCCTATATCGGCGCGGCGGGGGCCGGCGCGGGCACCTTATTCGGAATCGACACAAGAGAGCGAAATTTCGCGCGCGTGCGCATTGCCTAGGCTCGAGGTTTTTTGACCCATCACCCGGCGGCAACCATACTCATCGGCGCGCTCAACCGCGGCTACGGAAAAAACATGAACGAAATGACCACGCAGAAGTCCCTGAAGAAACCCGGCAGCAAGACGCGCTTGCCCGCAGGCGGGAAAGCGGCGGTCAAGCTGAAAGAGCACATCGTCGAAATCATCAGCGATTCCGGCGAGGGCGCGCAAAAGTGCGGCCAGTCGCTGGGCGCGATCGCGGCGCAGATGGGCAACGGCATCTGGACCACGGAGATCATTCCAGCGGAAATCCGCCCGCCGGCGCGCAGCGTCGCCGGGGCGAGCGGCAACCGCATCCGTATCGGTTCGGGATACATTACCAACGGCGGCGACGAGACCGACCTGGTGGTGGCGTTCAACGAGCAAGTGCTGCTCGGGCGGGTGCGGGCGAAAGAACTCAAACCCGGCTGCATCATCCTGCTCGAGGATATGTGGCGCACCCACGCCGATCCGAAGATCGTGGCGTCCTACATCGAGACGCATGACAAGCTGGTGGCCGCCGGCTACAAGGTGTACGAAATCCCGATGGAGCGGGAGTGTCGCACCATGGTCGCGGACGCGCGCCGCGGCAAGAATATGTACGCGCTCGGAATGCTGTGCTACATCTACAGCCTGGAGCTGAAGCTCGCGGTGGATCAGATCATTCTCGCTTTCGGCAAGAAAGACCAAAGCGTCGTCGATTCGAACATCATGCTGCTGGAAGCGGGGCAAAAGTGGGCAGCGGCCAATCTGGATTTTTGCTACAGCATCCCGGCGGTGCGCTCGACCGAGCCGCAGCTCGTGGTCAACGGCAACACCGCGCTGGCGCTGGGCGTGCTCGCATCGGGGATGGAGATCTGCGCCATGTACCCGATCACGCCCGCGACCTCGGCCTCGCATTATCTGTCCGAAGTGTTCGAAAAGGTGGGCGGCATGGTGCACCAGGCCGAGGACGAGATTGCCGCCTGCGCCTTCGCCATCGGCGCCTCTTACGCCAGTAAATGCACGGTCACGATCACCTCCGGCCCCGGCTATTCGCTGAAGCAGGAAGCGATCGGCCTGGCGGTCATGGGCGAAATTCCGCTGGTTGTGGTCAACGTCCAGCGCGGCGGCCCCAGCACCGGCCAGCCGACGAAAATGGAGCAGGGCGATCTCATGGCCGCGATTTTCGGCAGCCACGGTGACGCGCCGAAGGTGGTCATGGCGCCGGGCACGATCGAGGAATGCTTCTACGCCATCATCACCGCGCGCAAGATCGCCGAAACTTTCAACATGGTGGTGGTGGTGCTGACCGACGCCGGCCTCGCCACCTCGCAACAACCGTTTCCGCGTCCGGTATTCAATGAATCCTGGATGGCGCCGCCGGTTGACCAGAGCCCCGTACCCGAAGGGGCGAAGCCCTACGACTGGGACGAGAACACCGGCCTTGCGCGCCGCTTCATTCCGGGCCAGCCCGGCGGCATGCACACCCTCACCGGGCTCGCGCACGATCGCGACAGCCACGTCGCCTACGACGCCGAAATCAACGAACAGACCCTGCGTTTTCGCAGCCTGAAGCTCGCGGCGTTGCAGAAGACGCTCAAGGCGCCGCCGGTGTTCGGCGCGCCCAAGGGCGATTTGCTGGTCGTAGGCTGGGGCAGCACCAAGGGCGCGATCGAGGAAGCGGTCGAGACGATGCGCGCCGAAGGGCACAAGGTGTCCTCGATGCACCTGCAGTTCCTGCAGCCCCTGGCTCCGGGAATCAAGGAAATCATGCAGGGGTTCAAGAAAGTCATGACCATCGAGAGCAACTGGAGCGACCGTCCGGAGGACAAGATCATCGACGAGTCCAACCGCCGTTATTCGTCCATGGCCATCCTACTGCGCTCGCGCTTCCTGATCGACATCGACTGCTGGAGCGAGGTCAAGGGCCAGCCGATCAAACCCGGCACCATCCGCCGCGTGATATTGCAGAAACTGAAAAAGTGAGCGCAGAAGCAAAAGCAGAGAAAGGTGAAAAAACCATGAACATGATGTCCGATATGAAGTCCGCCACCACCTGCCTGCTGGAAATGTGCGACGAGCACTTCGAGCTGGAAGACTACCAAAGCGGCGTGCCGCGCTGGTGCACGGGCTGCGGCGACAACGCCATCCTCGCGGCGGTGCAGCGCCTGTGCCGCGACGAAAGCCTGCGGCCGGAGAAGACCGTGTTCGTGTCCGGCATCGGCTGCTCCAGCCGCTTTCCGCATTACATGAAGACCTACGGCTTCCACGGCATTCACGGGCGCGCGCTGCCGGTCGCCGAGGGCGTCAAGATGGCGCGGCCCGACCTCGACGTGTTCGTCAACACCGGCGACGGCGACTGCTGCAGCATCGGCGCCGCGCACTGGATCCACGCCATCCGCTACAACATGAACCTCACGGTATTCCTGCACGACAACCAGATCTACGGCCTGACCAAGAAGCAGGCATCGCCGACCTCGCCCATCGGCACCAAGAGCAACACCACCCCGCACGGCAGCTATCTCGAGGCGCTGAATCCGCTGACGGTCACGCTCGGGGTGCAAAACGTATCCTTCGTCGCTCAGGCGGCCGACTGGATTCCGGAGGTGCTGTTCGACATCGTCAAGGCGGCCTACCACCACAAGGGGCTGTCGTTCGTGCGCATCATCCAGCGCTGCCCGGAGTGGCTGCCGAAGTCGCTCGACCCGTGGATGCACGATCCCAATAAGGTGCTGCTGCTCAACCATGCGAACGGCCTGCAGCCGAGCGCCGGCCTGTCGCGGGTGTACAAGAACCAGTTGGAGCACGACCCCTTGAATATGGACCGGGCGCGCGAGATCGCGTCGAACACCGACATCATCCCGGTCGGAATCCTGTACAACAACCCGGATGTTCCCTGCTACGAGGACCTGCGCCATTCGGACAAGCTGCGCACCCCCGATCTGACCAGGGCGGGGCTCAATGCGGAGCTGGACAAATACACGGTCTGGCCGCAGGGAGCCGAACAGAAGGTAGCGTAAAGCGTCGGCGCGCGCCGATCACCACTCCGCGCGCCTTCATCGAAGGTACCTCACGAGCAAGGCAGGTTGGAAAAAGACATGGAAGCGGACACTCAGGCACACGTTGCATTTTTCCTGACCGGCAGGCGGCCGAGCGAACACCTGGACGCGGTCGATGGACTGGATTTGCGTCCGGCGCTTTTCGCCGGCTATCGCGAGATCAGCCAGTTGCGCTACGATTTTCCGCTGGTGCTGGTCGCCGATCGGGCCGACAGGCTGCTCGTACAGTCGCTGTCGGGCCTCGTCGACGACGCCCTTGGCGTCGCCGCGCGCGGCAGCGAGGGCGAGCGCATCAGAAAGCATGTGCTGCGGCTGGAGCAGGAAATCCGCATGCTCGCCTCGGGCGGCGCGACCGGAACACTCTCCGCGCTTTGGGCGACGGCGGCGGGGCGGCTGGCCAAGGGTATGGACAAGTCTGGCGCGGACAAATCGCTCGAAGACAGCCTGCGGCGCGCGCGCGCCGCGATCAAGATCGACGGCGAGTTGGCGGACTGCAATGCGGCCCTGCCGGCACGCCTGTTGCAGCATGCCTGGAACGCGGTACAAAAGCAGAAGGCCGAAAACTTCCGCAAGGATCTCGATCGGCTGGTGCTGAAGCTGTCGGATATCCTCAAAGCCGATTATGAACGCTCGGAGGCGGGGCGCAGCGCCGAGCACCTGAAGGCCGCGGTGGGCAGCGGTTTCGGCGATGCGTTCGACTTCGACGCCATGTCGCGCATACTGTCCAAGGCACTGCCGAAGGATGCGTTCCCCGAGAGCCGGCGCAAGCGCATACGCGAACTGCTCAATGTATTGAGCGTGCAGCAGTTCTTTCCTTCCCCCGACGCGGCGTCGAAGAAGAGCGGCGCCGCAGGTCACTATTGCTTCCTGTTCGACAGTTGCGCCGATGCGCTGCGCGCATTCCGCGAGCGCATGCCCAAGCTGATCGAACTCGCCCGCGCCATCGCCATCGCCGAGCTGGAAATCGACGGACAGTACCGGGAATCCAGGCACGATGCCTTGTTCGAGCAGTTCGGCGCGAACGGGCTCGATCCGCAGGACCTGGCGCCGTTTCCCGACTACCTGGTCTGCGTCAACGCCGAAAAAATGCAGGCGGTCGAACATGCCCAACTGATGGAGATCCTGTCCTCGGGTTTGCCGATCAAGGTGTTGCTCCAGATCGACGACATCCTCGAACAGCCGCCGAATGCTGGAGGCAGCCTCAGCTCCGGCATGCGCAGCCGGCAAATCGCCAACATGGCCATCGGGCTCAATGAAGTGTACGTGCTGCAGTCCGCCAGTTCGAACCTGTACCAGTTCCGCGAGCGCATGCTGCGCGGTCTGACTTATCGCGGCCCCGCCCTGTACAGCGTGTTTTCCGGAGCGTGCGCAACCGCCTCCGGCCTGCCTCCCTATCTGATGGCGGCCGCGGCGATGGAGTCGCGCGCTTTCCCGGCTTTCACCTACGACCCGTCCGCGGGTCCGAATTGGGCGTCGCGCTTCTATCTCGAGGCCAATTCGCAGGTGGATCTGGACTGGCCGATCCAGGGTTTCACCTACGAGGACGAACTGCACCAGCGGGTGTCGGAGGACCTCGCCTTCACGCTGGTCGACTTCGTCGCCAGCGACCGCCGCTACGCCAGGCACCTCGCGCGCGTTCCGCGCGAGAAGTGGAACGGCAGCATGATTCCGGTGGACGAGTCGCTGACGCGCGAGCGCAAGGGTCTGCCGGACAAAGTGCCCAGCCTGCTGATGGTCGACGCCGACAACGTGCTGCAGAAAGTGATCGTCGACGAGCGGCTGATCCGCGAAGCGCGCCGCTGCCGCGAAATGTGGCACAGCCTGCAGGAACTGGGTGGCGTGCACAATTCGCACGCGGAAAAACTGCTCGCGCGCGAGAAGAAGGCGTGGGAAGAGCGCATGCAGCAGGAGGCCGAGGCGCACGCCGCAGTCGCACCCGTCCCCGCGCATGCGACCGCGGCGAGCGCCGGGGCGAGCGCGTCCGCCGCGCCAGCCGCGGCCGCGGCGCCGGAGCCGGAGCCGGAACGGTCCCCAGACGAGGCCTACATCGAGACGGCACGCTGCTCGAGCTGCAACGAATGCACCCAGCTCAACGGCAAGATGTTCGCCTACGACGGCAACAAGCAGGCATACATCGCCGACATCAACGCCGGCACCTACGCGCAACTGGTGGAGGCGGCGGAGAGCTGTCAGGTGTCCATCATTCACCCGGGCAAACCGCGCAACCCGAAGGAACCGGGTCTGGAAGAACTGCTGAAGCGCGCCGAGCCGTTCCTGTAGGCGCGTTGCACCAGCGGACTTGCGCGCTGCGCGCGCGCCAACCGTCTTTTCTCGCGATGATAAAAACCATCCGTCCAGAAAACACGGTTCTGGATAAAATCAAGGGCAGTGCGGGGGTTTTATACAAGATCGTCGATTGCGCGCGGATGCGCTTCTTATCCGTGCGCAATCGACGATCCGCGCGGACGGCTTCACGTCCGCGCAACAGCCCAACTCTGTAACCGCGGCGCGGGTGATTTGGATCGCCACGCAGATTTGCGCTCCAGGCATTGACCGCGGGCCAGGGAGAGATAACAATGCCGGCACTGCATTCAAGCACGGCCTTGCGCGAGATGACGCCGCCATCGGCGCCCCGGGGGTGCTGAAATTCGAAGACTAGGCCGCAGGCGCAGACTTCAGTGGGACGCCGGGTTTTGCTTTTGCGCGGAATAGATCGATAATTCGCCTGCGGCCATGTCCAATAATTATCTGCTCGATCTGAGATTTGGCGTCAAACGGGCCGACGGCTATGTGTCGGACATCTGGTGGGCATCGACCACGCGCTTGGGCGATTTTCGCCTGGGCACGCGCTCGATCGCGGGCGTCGAGGAATACAGCTTCAAAAAATCCGGCCTGTGCCGCAGCGCGCACACCGGCGCCAACGGCGCGCCGGCGGCGCTGCGCGATCGCGCCGGCTTCAGGTGGCGCCGGGCGGCCACTCCTGCGCGCGGCAGCGGCAGGGCCTCGCGCGTGGCCTGGATTGCCTTCCCGAGCGACTACCTCTCAAGGCCGACCGTGGAAGACGACGGGGAGATACTCTGGATCGATGCCGCGCCAGGCTGCGGCGCGACCTACGTCGAATTCGCTTATGCGGCAGAACCCGAAGAGGGCATTCGCGGCGTTCTCGATATCATGCAGGACAGGACCCTGGTGTGCTGCGCTGCGCTTCCAAACGGCGAAAACCTGGTCATTTTCTGCTATCACGCCGACTGGGAGAACAAGGATCTGCGCGTGCCGGGACACGGCGCGGTCGCCGACGTCTTGTTTTCGGCCGACGACCCCCTGGCCGCGGGGCGCCCCCTGCGGCATCGCTTCGGTCCGGCGCCCAAGGATGGAGAGGCGGTGCTGCTGCTTGAAATGGGCGGCGTTGCGGTTACGAATTGACGGGTCTCAGGCTAGTTGATCTTCCTCGACCTCGAGACCACCCGCATGACCGCGACAGCAGGCGCTCTATGAGCTTTCGCACCGGAACAGGTATCGCCGCGCCGTGCGCCTGTTCCAAGCTCAGCCACATCTGGCCAGCTTCGCGCGCGACCGGAGCGAGTTTCTCGACTCGGCACAGGAGCGGCTGGATCTGCAACTTAAAGTGGGTAAAGCCGTGCGCGAGCGGGGCGAGCGGCTGCGGCGCGGCGATGTTGCAGCCATAGTTGCTGCGGCAGTGGGCGCGCACGCGCTCGCCGTCGGCGAGCTCGGGCAGGCTCCACAGTCCGCCCCAGATGCCCGAGGGCGGGCGCTTTTCCAGCAGCACCTCGCCGTTCCGGAGGAGCAGCAGCATGTGCGTGGCGCGGGTAGGCACGGCCTTCGCCGGGCGCGGCGCGGGAAAATCCCTGACGCGCCCGAGCGCGAGCGCCCGGCAACTTTCGGCGAGCGGGCAGTCTGCGCAGGCGGGCCTCGCGCGCGTGCACAGCGTCGCCCCCAGATCCATCGTCGCCTGGGTGTAGCGCCCGATGGCGCGCGGCGGCAGTTGCTCCTGCGCAAGTTGCCACAGGCGGTTCTCGACGCGCTTCTCCCCCGGAAATCCGACAACGGCGAAATGCCGCGCCAGCACGCGCTTGACGTTGCCGTCCAGGATCGCGGCGCGCGTGCCGTAGGCGAACGCGGCGATCGCCGCCGCAGTGGAGCGCCCGATGCCGGGCAGCGCCTCGATTTCGGTGAGCGCGCGCGGAAACACGCCGCCGTGGCGCTCCGCCACCAGCTTCGCCGCGCGCCGCAGATTGCGCGCGCGCGAGTAATAGCCCAGCCCGCTCCATAGCCGCAGCACCTCATCCTGCGGCGCGCCGGCGAGCGCGGCGATATCGGGGAAGCGCGCGAGAAAGCGGCGGTAATACGGAATCACCGCACTTACCTGGGTCTGCTGCAGCATGATTTCGGCGACCCAGATGCGGTAGGCATCGCGCGTCCCCTGCCAGGGCAGATCGTGGCGGCCGTGGCGCTTGTGCCAGGCGAGCAGACGCGCCGCGAAATCAGCTTTATTATTGATTGGCGACACCGAACGGAACATGCCCGGTTGCCACATGCATGGCGGCCGATTCGCAATGGCCCTGCTGATCGTCGAAAAAAATATCGGCGCCGAATGCCTTCAGAAAACGGCCCTTGTCCAGGCCGCCGAGGAACAGCGCCTCGTCGATGCGGATATTCCAGGCGCGCAGGGTGCGGATCACGCGTTCGTGCGCGGGCGCGCCGCGCGCCGTCACCAGCGCGGTGCGGATGGGCGAGCGCTCCGGCGGGTATTCGGATTGGATGCGATGCAGCGCGGCGAGAAAGTTCTTGAACGGCCCGCCCGAAAGGGGCTCCCTGGCGGCGTCGGTTTCGCTCTTGGTGAAAGCTTGCAGCCCGTCGCGCTTGTACACCTTTTCGGCTTCGTCGGAGAACAGCACCGCATCGCCATCGAAGGCGATGCGCAGTTCACCCTCCAACGCCGGGTTCTGCCCGACGTTGGCGGGCAGGATGGTGGCCGCGGCGTGTCCCGCGGCCAGAGCCTTGCGCACGTCGTCCGGATTGGCCGACAGAAACAGGTGCGCGTCGAAGGCCGGCACATAAGGATAAGTGCTCTCGCCGCCGGTGAAGGCCGCGCGCGAAATATCGAGCGCGTAATGCTCGATCGAGTTCATGATGCGCAAGCCCGTGTCGGCGGTGTTGCGCGACAGCAGGATCACCTCCACCCGCGGCGGATCGCGCCGGTTGAGCGCCAGGAGTTTGTTCACCAAGCCGAAGGCGATGCCCGGCGCGAGGATCTCGTCTTCGTGCTTGCGCTGATAGGCGTGATAGGCCGCCACGCCCTGTTCTTCGAACACGCGGTTGCTCTCCTCCAGGTCGAACAGCGCGCGCGAGGAAATGGCGACGACCAGTTTTCCGTCAAACGATTCGGGCATGTGCTGCGGACTCTTGCTGGAGCGGGCCAGCGTGACATCGGAAGCGCATTGTTGGCCAGGCGCGCGATTTGCGCAAGGGGCGCAGTATTAAGCATGGAGCGGGAGACGAGTCTCGAACTCGCGACCTCAGGCTTGGGAAGCCGGCGCTCTGCCAACTGAGCTACTCCCGCTCTTATAAACGATTCTAAAGCATTTCCGAAAATCGTTCATGGCGAGGTGCGAACGGCATCGTGCCCAGATACCCCTGGACGGTATTTGACAAATACCCCTGCAGGGTATATCGTATGCACTGCACTTCTTTTGGCCGGATATTTGGCTTCATGGACGCTTTGCCTACAGTTCGTCTTGACCTACCGCTCGAGGGCATGACCTGTGCCGCCTGCGCGGCGCGCATCGAAAAAAGCCTGAACCAACTGCCTGGGGTGGCGGCGAACGTGAACTTTGCCGCGGAGTCGGCCCAGGTGACGCTGCAGCCGAATCTGACTTCGCCTGCCGGCGTGGTCGAAGCCATACGGCGCAGCGGATATTCGGTGCCTGTGCGCGTGGCCGAGTTCCAGATCTACGGCATGAGCTGCGTCGCCTGCGCGACGCGCATCGAAAAGGCCCTGAACAAACTGGAAGGGGTGGAAGCGGCGGTCAATTTCGCCAGCGAGACCGCCCGGGTGCGCTACGTGCCCGGGCTAGCCACGCCCGAGCAGCTTGCCGCGGCGATCCGCAAAGCCGGCTACGAGGCGAGCGAGCGCGTCGAGGCGAATGCCGATGAGGAGAAGGCGCGCCGCGCCGAGGCCTATCATGCGCAGTTGCGCCTGTTGTGGATCTCCATCGCCCTCAGCCTGCCGTTGCTGGCGGGCATGCTTTCCATGTTAGGCGACGCGCATGGCGAACTGCTGCCGCGCTGGCTGCAGCTCGCCCTCGCCACGCCGGTGCAGTTCTGGATCGGCCGGCGCTTCTACGTCGGCGGCTACAAGGCATTGCGCGGCGGCGGCGCCAATATGGACGTGCTAATCGCACTCGGCACGTCCATGGCCTACGGCCTCTCCGCCGTCGTGACGCTTCTTGGCCTTGCGCATCAGCACGTCTACTTCGAAGCGAGCGCGGTGATCATCACGCTGGTCCTCATGGGCAAACTGCTCGAAGCGCGGGCCAAGCTTAAGACCTCGGCCGCGATCGAGGCGCTCATACGGTTGCAGCCAAAGACCGCGCGGGTGGAGCGCGACGGCGTTCTGGTCGAGCTGCCGGTCGCGAGCATGCACATCGGAGACGTATTCGCCGTCCGTCCGGGCGAGAGTATTCCCGTCGACGGCCTGGTAGCGAGCGGAGAATCCGGCGTCGACGAGAGCATGCTTACCGGCGAAAGCCTGCCGATGCACAAACGCGCGGGCGACAAGGTATACGCCGGCACGCTCAATCAGCAGGGACTGCTGCGCTGCCGCGCCGAGGGCGTGGGCGCGGCGACCATGCTGGCCGGCATCATCCGCCTGGTGCGCGAGGCCCAGGGCACGAGGGCGCCGATCCAGCGCCTGGCCGACCAGGTTGCGGGCGTGTTTGTTCCGGTCGTAGTGGCGATCAGTGCGCTGACCTTCGCGCTTTGGTGGGCAATAGGCGGGGAACTCGCGCCGGCGCTGGTGAATGCGGTCGCGGTGCTGGTGATCGCCTGCCCGTGCGCGCTCGGTCTGGCAACGCCGACGGCCATCATGGTCGGCACCGGGCGCGGCGCGCAGGCGGGCGTGCTGGTGAAGAACGCGGTGGCGCTGGAGCGGGCCGAGAAAATCCGCACCCTGATCGTCGACAAGACCGGCACCCTCACCGAGGGCAAGCCGGCGGTGACGGATGTAATTGCGGCAGCGGGATTCTCGGAGCGCGACTTGGTCGCGGCGGCGGCCAGCCTTGAGTCCGGCTCGGCGCATCCGCTGGCACACGCGGTGCTCGAACATGCGAAACAGTTCGCTTTGACCTTGACTCCGCTGCGCGACTTCCGTTCTGTCACCGGCAAGGGTGTGCAGGCGGTGCTCGACGTTCCCGCGCTCGGCGGAGAACAGACGCTGCTCTTAGGTGCACCGGCCTTTCTCGCGGAATCGGGCCTGGCCATCGACGCCGCGGCTATCAGGCCGCTCATCGAGCATGGCAAGACCGTGATCGCGGTTGGCGGCGGCGGACGCGTCCTCGGCTATCTCGCCATCGCCGACAAGCTGCGCCCAAGCTCGCGTGTAGCGGTCGCAACACTGAAAGACATGGGGATAACCGTGGTGATGCTGACCGGCGACAACGCCGCGACGGCGAAGGCGATTGCCGCATCCGCCGGCGTGGACAAATACAGGGCGCAAGTGCTGCCGGGCGAGAAAGCGGCCGCGGTGGCCGAATTCAAGACCGAAGGGCGCGTGGTCGGGATGGTCGGCGACGGGGTCAACGACGCGCCGGCGCTCGCCGCGGCCGACGTCGGCTTCGCCATCGGGGCGGGCTCGGATGTCGCGCTCGAGGCGGCCGACATCGCGCTGATGCGCAACGACTTGCTCTCCGTCGTCGATGCCATCGGCCTGTCGCGCGCCACCCTCGGCAAGATCCGGCAGAACCTGTTCTTCGCCTTCATCTACAACGTGCTCGGCATTCCGCTCGCCGCGGCCGGGATGCTGAATCCGGTGATCGCCGGGGCGGCGATGGCCTTGTCTTCGGTATCCGTGGTAAGCAACTCGCTGCTGTTGCGGCGCTGGCGGCGCGGCCGAGTTCTTCGTGGTCAAATCAACTGATGGGAAATAGGAGATCAATATGGAAACAGTGACACTCGCAATTTCAGGTATGACCTGCGGCGGCTGCGTGCGCAGCGTCGGCAATGTGTTGAAGGCGCTGGACGGCGTGGCCAAAGCCGAAGTGTCTTTGGAAAGGAACAACGCAGTTGTGGACTACGACCCGGCAAAAGTGGGGATAGAGCAACTCAAGCGCAGCGTCGAGGAGGCCGGATTTGAAGTTGCGCCCTGACCCCGACGAGCGCGAGCACCATTCGGGCCACGCGGTGGTGCAACCGAACAAGCCGGCGCTGCTCAAGCGTTTGAACCGGATCGAAGGGCAAACGCGCGGCGTGGCGAAAATGGTCGAGGAGGACCGTTATTGCGTCGACGTGCTGACGCAGATCTCGGCGATCCAGTCCGCGCTCGACGCGCTCGCGCTGCAACTGCTCGCGAACCACACCAAGGGGTGCGTGCGCTCCGCGATCCGCTCCGGCAAGGGTGAAGCGGCGATCGACGAACTCATGACGGTGGTGAAGCGCTTCGGCCGCTAGGTTAAGTGTTCTTGAAAAGCTCTCCCGCCATTCCGCGCGGCATCTGGATGCTCGGCTTCGTGAGCCTGTTCATGGACGTTTCGTCCGAACTGATACACGGCTTGCTGCCGGTATTCATGGTGTCGAGCCTGGGCGCCAGCGCCTTCGCCGTGGGCCTCGTCGAGGGCATCGCCGAAGCGACCGCGCTGATCGTCAAGGTTTTTTCTGGTGTGCTCAGCGACTACCTCGGCAAGCGAAAATTTCTGGCAGTGATCGGCTATGGCCTGGGCGCCGTGTCCAAACCCCTGTTCGCGCTGGCGCTGACGGTGAACTGGGTGCTCGCCGCGCGCTTCATGGACCGTATCGGCAAGGGCATACGCGGCGCTCCGCGCGACGCGCTCGTCGCCGATCTGGCGCCCCCGGAGATACGCGGCGCGGCCTACGGGCTGCGCCAATCGCTGGACACGGTCGGCGCTTTCCTCGGCCCCTTGCTCGGCGTGGCGCTGATGCTCGCCTGGGCGGGAGACTTCAGGACCGTATTCTGGTACGCCATGATCCCGGCCGTCGTCGCTGTTCTGCTGCTGATATTCGGCGTGGATGAGCCCGGCACCGGCGCCGCCCGGCGCAAGCCGGCGGCACCGATTCAATGGAAAACGCTGGCCGAATTGAGCGGCGCCTACTGGTTCGTGGTCGCGGCGGGCGGCGTGTTCACGCTGGCCCGGTTCAGCGAGGCGTTTCTCATTCTGCGCGCGCAGCAGCAGGGATTGCCCGATGCTTATGCGCCCCTCGTTCTGGTGGTGATGAACGTCGTCTATGCGCTCTCGGCTTATCCCCTGGGAAAACTGGCGGACCGCATGAGCCATATGGCCCTGCTCGGCGCCGGGCTGGTCGTGCTGATCGTCGCCGACCTGGTTCTGGCCGGGGCGCAAGGGCTGGCTGCGGTCGCCTTGGGCGTGGCCCTGTGGGGTCTGCACCTGGGCATGACCCAGGGCCTGCTGGCGACCATGGTAGCCGATACCGCGCCGGCGCATTTGCGCGGCACGGCGTTCGGCTTTTTCAATCTGGCAAGCGGCATCGCGATGCTCGTCGCCAGCGTGCTCGCGGGCCTGCTTTGGGACCGACTGGGGCCGGGCGTGACCTTCTACGCCGGCGCCATGTTCTCTCTGGCCGCATTGCTGATGCTCGCGCTGCGAAGCAGGCGCTCGACTGCGGTTTGACACAACCTCCGTTCGCGCGCGGCCTGCGGCCCGATGTGTCGGCTCGAGGATGACCTGTGGCTGGAAGTGGCGTAAAATCGAACCTGTCCCGGACGTGGTTTCGTGGCAGCACGCGAGCTGCCCGGAACGGACGATCTGGCTTGCGGCGGAGTCAGTTTGCCGCCGAATCCGCCCGCCCACATAGGGTCCGAAAGTGATAGAAGTCAACGTCAACGGCGCCGCCCAACGCTTCGATCCCGACACCGACATCGCCGCCCTGCTTGAGCGCCTGCAGCTCGCAGGCAAGCGCGTGGCGGTGGAGCGCAACGGCGAGATCGTGCCGCGCAGCCGCTTCGCGCAGACCGCGCTCGCCAACGGCGACCGGCTGGAGATCGTGGTCGCGGTCGGAGGCGGTTGAACATGGCCGAGATGCATCATTTCAGCGCCAAGCTCACCTGGACCGGGGCGGCGAAGGGCGGCACCAGTTCTTACGAGAGCTATTCGCGCGACCACCTGATCGAAGTTCCGGGCAAGCCGCCGTTGCCGGGTTCGGCGGACAAGGCGTTCCGCGGCGATTCCTCGCGCCATAACCCGGAAGACCTGCTGGTGATGTCGCTTTCGGCTTGCCATATGCTCACTTACCTCGCGCAAGCGGCACGCTCGGGCGTGCAGGTCGTCGCTTACTCGGACGAGGCGAGCGGCATCATGCAGATGCAGCAAGGCAAAATGCGGTTTACCCAAGTCAGCCTGCGGCCGCAGGTGGTCATCGCCGCAGGCAGCGACGTGGCGCTGGCCGAACGGCTGCACCGACAAGCGCACGAGCATTGTTTCATCGCCAACTCGGTCAATTTCCGCGTCTCCTGCGACGCGCGCGTGAGCGTCGCTGAAACTGTGTAGGTATTTATGGACTCCCTCACCATCGCGGGCAAGGCTTATGCCTCGCGCCTGCTCATCGGCACCGGCAAGTACAAGGACTTCGACGAAACCCGGCGCGCCGTGGAAGCGAGCGGCGCCGAGATCGTCACCGTGGCCATCCGCCGCACCAACATCGGCCAGAACGCGGGCGAGCCTTCGCTGCTCGATGCGCTGCCGCCGTCGAAATACACCTATCTGCCCAATACCGCCGGCTGCTACACGGCGGATGACGCGGTGCGCACCCTGCGCCTCGCGCGCGAACTCCTCGACGGCCACGAACTGGTGAAACTGGAAGTGCTGGGCGACCCGAAGACCCTGTTTCCCAACATGATGGAAACGCTTAAGGCGGCGGAAACCCTGGTGCAGGAGAATTTCAAGGTGATGGTGTACTGCAGCGACGATCCGATCCTGGCCAAACGCCTGGAGGAAATCGGCTGTGTCGCGGTGATGCCGCTCGCCTCGCTGATCGGCTCCGGCATGGGCATACTCAACCCCTGGAGCCTGCAGTTGATCCTGGAAAACGCCAAGGTGCCGGTGATCGTCGACGCCGGCGTGGGCACGGCATCCGACGCCGCGATCGCGATGGAACTGGGCTGCGACGGGGTGCTCATGAACACCGCGGTGGCGGCTGCGAAAAATCCGGTATTGATGGCGCAGGCGATGAAAAAAGCGGTCGAGGCCGGGCGCGAAGCCTATCTGGCCGGGCGCATACCGAAGAAGCTGTACGCGGCCACGCCGAGTTCTCCCACCGCCGGCATTATCGGCAAGGCCGCCTGAAGCCAGCCCGAGGGCCCGGCCCCGGCGCCAATCAGGCGTCCCATCCGATGCCCCAATCTTCCCATCCGCCGATACGCAGCTTCGTGCTGCGCCAGGGCCGCGTGTCCAACGCGCAGCGGCGCGCCGTGGATACTTTGTCGTCCATTTACGGCATTGCCTACGCGCCGGGCGCGCTCGCCTTCGAGCAGGTATTCGGCCGGCGCGCGCCGACGCTGCTCGAAATCGGTTTCGGCATGGGCGAGACCACCGCGCAGATCGCGCAGGCGCACCCGGAGAACAATTATCTCGGCATCGAAGTGCACACGCCGGGGGTGGGCAGCCTGCTGAAGCGGATCGCGGAAAGCGGGCTCACCAATCTGCGCCTGGTTCAGCACGACGCGGTCGAAGTGCTGGAGCATATGATCGCGCCCGCCACGCTCGCCGGCGCGCATATTTTTTTCCCCGACCCCTGGCCGAAAAAGCGCCACCACAAGCGCCGGCTGATCCAGCCCGCATTCGTCGCGCTGCTCGCTTCACGCGTTGCGCCGGGCGCCTATCTGCACGCCGCCACCGACTGGCAGGAGTACGCCGAGCAGATACTCGCCGTGTTCGCCGCCGAGCCGGCGCTGGCAAATACCGCGCCGGGATTCGCGCCGCGCCCGGACTACCGGCCGCTGACCAAGTTCGAGAGCCGCGGCCTGAAGCTCGGCCACGGGGTGTGGGACATCATCTTCCGGAGAATCTGAGAGCTTGCGGCTCTAAGCGAACGGTCTTACCCGAGACCCTCGATTTTGCGCGGATGCTGTTTAGCCGCGATTGTGCAACCCCCCTTGCTATAATCCCGCAGTGGAAATCGAACCACCCACCAGCGGATCCCCAACCCGCATCCTCGTAAGCGGTGGCGCCGGATACATCGGCAGCCATGTGGTCAAGTTACTCGGCGACGCCGGGCACGAAGTAACGGTCCTCGACAACCTCTCCACCGGCCGCCGCGAGGCCGTCTTGAGCGGCGAGCTGGTGGTGGGCGATCTCGGCGATAGCGCGCTGCTCGACACCGTCCTCGGCCGGGGGAAATTCGACGCGGTGATGCATTTTGCCGGATCCATCGTGGTGTCCGAGTCCGTAACCGATCCCCTCAAATACTACGCCGACAACACCGCCAATACGCTGCACTTGCTCGGCGCCTGCGTCAGGCACGGCGTCAACCGCTTCATCTTTTCTTCCACCGCGGCTGTCTACGGCATCACCGACAAGGCGCTGGTGTCGGAGGACGACCCACTGGCGCCCATCAATCCGTACGGCGCATCGAAAATGATGAGCGAGCGCATGCTCGCGGACGTGGCGGCCGCGCACCCGCTGAAGTACGTGATCCTGCGCTACTTCAATGTCGCCGGCGCGGAAGCGGGCGGGCGCCTGGGGCAATCGGGCGGCGTGGCGACGCACCTGATCCGCGTCGCCTGCCAGACCGCGCTCGGGCTGCGACCGGAGATGACGGTTTTCGGCGACGACTACCCGACGCCCGACGGCACCTGCATCCGCGATTACATTTACGTCGAAGATCTCGCGCAGGCGCACCTCGAAGCGCTCGCCTATCTGAGACGCGGCAGCGACTCCGCGGTGCTCAATTTCGGCTACGGCCGAGGTTACAGCGTGCGCGAGGTGATCGAAGCGGTGAAACAGGCTTCCGGCGTGGATTTTGCAACGCGCATCGGCTCGCGGCGTGCGGGCGACCCGGCGCGGCTCGTCGCCGCCAACGAAAAACTCAAGGCCGCCTTCGGCTGGCAGCCGCGCGGCACCAGCCTGCAGGAAATTACGCGATCAGCGCTGGCTTGGGAAAAGCGGCTCCTCGAAGCGACGCGCTAGCCGCTACCTGTGCCAAGATGCCCTGCAAGCCGCCATCACAGCTCCCGCAGCAATTCCAGCCAGACCTTGAACGCGATCCTTTTGTCGTAGCGCTCGCACAACAGCGCGCGCGCCCGCGCGCCCATCGCCTCGCGCAATGGCGCATCGCCGCCAAGCCGCAGCAATTGCTCCGCCAGCCCCGCCGCATCGCTTTGGCGCACCGCCACGCCGACGCCCTCACGCTCGACCAGCGCGCCGATCTCCCCCTGCGGGTCGCCAATGAATACCACCGGCCGCGCGGCGGCGAGGATGCCGTAGAGCTTGCTCGGGAACACGTAGCCTTCCACTTCCGCTCGCTGCGACACCAGATGCACGTCGCCGACGCCGAGGCTGAAGGACAGGCTGGCCCGCGCCTGGTACGGGCGGAACTGCACATTGGGAAGCCCCCTGCGCCGGACCTCGTCTTCGATCATCTCGCGCTGCGCACCGCCGCCGATGAACAGGAATTCGATCGCCTCGGCACTGGCCGACAAGAGTTCCGCCGCATCGAGGATGGCGCCGAACTCATGCACGCGGCCCATATTGCCCGAATAGCAGACGACGAATTTGCCGTCCAGCCCCCATTCGCGCCGCAGGCGATTGGCCGCCGCCGCGACCGGGCGGATAGCCTCCATGTCCGCCCAATTGGGGATCACGCGAATGCGGTTCTTGTGGGAGCGGGCTTGTGCCCCGAACGTCTCTATCCCCCCCGACGGGAAAATCCTCTTGGGGGACTCGCGCCAAATCTGCTCACTGGCGCGCTCCACCACCTCGGCCATGCGCTCGCCCAGCACCACGTTCGCCGCCGCCGACCTGAAGGCCCAATTACGCAACCAGCGCAGCAGCCCCGCCTGCGGCCCGCTGAGCGCACGCACGCCGAGCGCCTCGGCCACCTCCGGAAACACGTCCTGCACCCAGTTGACCAGCCGCGCACCGCGCCAGCGCGCGACCATCGCCGCCACCACCGAAATCAGCGGCGGGTCGGTTTTTGCGACAACTACGTCACCCGCGTGGGCGATGCGCCAAAGCCGCCAGCCCGCGGCAAGGTAGAAGGTCGCGTAATCCAGCACCCGCCCGACGAGTTTGTCGCGCCCGAAGCGCGTAGTGCGCACGCGATACGCGTCCACCCCCTCGATGCGCTCGCGCAGCGGCAGACCCGCGGCCGCGTCGTCGTAGCGCTGGCAGCTCGTGACCACGCACACCTCATGGCCGGCGCCGGCCAAATAAAAAGCCAGATCGGAAAGCATCTGGCTCGTCGCCGAATGGTCTGGGTAAAAGTAGCGGTTTAGAAAAATGACTCTCATGGGCGAATCGGCATGGCCATGAGATTATCGCAGGCAGTGCGCTCGCGATACAGCCGGTTTTGTAGGCGGGAGCTTGCTCGCGAAAATCCTGCTCACCCCCGCTCCACCACCCACTCCCCCATCACCAGCACGTCCATCTTCGTGCGCAGGAAGCAATCCAGGGCCTCCTCGGGCTTGCACACCACGGGTTCGTTCTCGTTGAACGACGTGTTCAGCACCATCGGCACGCCGGTCAACTCGCGAAACGCCTCGATCAGCGCGTAATAGCGCGGGTTGGTGTCGCGCGTGACCGTCTGCAGTCGCCCGGAGCCGTCGACGTGGGTGACCGCCGGAATGAGCGCGCGCTTTGCCTCGCGGATCGGATACACCTGCATCATGAAGGGCACATCGTCATCCACTTGAAACCATTCGGCCACGTGCTCGCGCAGGATCGAGGGCGCGAACGGCCGGAACGACTCGCGCCGCTTGATCTTGAGATTGAGCGTGTCCTTCATGTCCGCGCGGCGGGGGTCGCACAGGATCGAGCGATTGCCCAGCGCCCGTGGCCCCCATTCCATCCGTCCCTGAAACCAGCCCACTACCTTGCCATCGGCAATCGCCTTCGCCGTGCGGCGGCAAAGCAGGTTCGCGTCCTCCACCCGGTTCACCGTACAACCCTGTGCCGCGATCTCCGCCGCTTTCGCATCCAGCAGCGCCCCAATCTCCTCATCGGAAAACCGCGGCCCCCAATACGCATGGTCCATCACAAACCTAGTTTTCCCCTCCTTGTTTTCTCCCTCGCCCTGCTTGCGACCGGAGGAAGTCCCTGTGGGACGGGGAGAGGACCGGGATGAGGGGCCAGCACCACCGCTCATCTCATTGCACACCACAAACGCCGCCCCGATCGCCCCACCCGCATCTCCCGCAGCCGGCTGCACGTACAGCCGTTTGAATGGCGTATTGCGGTACACCTTGCCGTTCGCCACCGAATTCATCCCGCACCCTCCTGCGAGCGCCAGCGCGTCCACCCGGTAACGCGCGTGCAGGCGATTGAGCAGATGGAAAAACGCTTCCTCGTACATCGCCTGCACCGAGCGCGCTAGGTCCTTGTGGCGTTGGGTCAGTTCGTCCTCGGGCTTCCGCGCCGGCCCCAGCAACGCGGCCAGACGCGCCGAATGCAGGGTGCTGAAGGACGGCTCGCCGTTCTCCCACTCATAGGCAATTTTCTCCAGATGGTGGCGAAAGTAATCCAGATTCAACCGGAACGGCCCGTCCTCCTCAAGCTTCACGACCTGCCGCATCTCCGCCATGAAACGCGGCTCGCCATAGGGCGCAAGGCCCATCACCTTGTATTCGTCGCCATAATTCTGAAATCCGAGATACTGCGTCAGCGCCTGATAGAAGATCCCCAGCGAGTGCGGGAAATACACCTTGTCCTCGGCCTCGACGTGGTTGCCGCGGCCGACGCCCCATGCAGCGCTGGCGAAATCGCCGAACCCGTCCACCGATACCGCGATCGCTTCCTTGAACGGCGACACGAGGAAAGCCGACCCCAAATGGGCGAGGTGGTGCTCCACCTCGCGCACCTCCGCGCGCAGGCTTTCGCACGGGAAGGCGCGCGCGAATTCCGTGGCTACACCCACGCGCTCGCGCTTGTTGTGGATGCGATCGAGCACCAGCGACAAGTCCGGCCGGCGCATGACCATGTAGGCCAGCTTCTTCCATAGGTTCGCGCCCGCATCCTGGTTGATCGCTACTACGTCCACGGCGGCTAGACGGATACCCGCTTCGGCCAGGCAATAGCGGATCGACTCGGAAGGGAAGCCTGCCCAATGCTTGATGCGGCGGAAACGCTCTTCCTCGGCCACGGCAACCAGCGCGCCGTCTTTAACAATGCAGGCGGAGGAGTCGCCGTGGTAGGCGTTAAGGCCGAGGATGTAGGTCACTTGAGCGACTGGCCGGGACTGAATACGAAGGCACCCGAGAAGCATTGCGCGCGGAGAACCGAAGAATACCTGAATTGAGGTCTGCTGGCCTCGGACCGCGCGCATGTTTTTCGTCCGTGGACCGGCGCGCTAGCAGACGCGGCTTGCCATTGATCTTTCCAAGATACGCTACACCGTTCGCCAGGCTGTTGTCATTATTCCGAGCGCAGCGAGGAATCTGCTGTTTTCACATCCAAGAGCAGATTCCTCGGGCTCTGCCCTCGGAATGACACTATCGAATCAGGTTTGTCATTTGTTACGGAAAGCTTAATAGTTCAAGCGGTCACCAAAGCCGTGGCAGTGTAAACTCCGGGCATTCGAGATTCACTTTCAGGAGCAGCGCATGACTACGCAAACGGCGCTTGATGAAGCCCGTATCGCCATCATCGGTCTGGGTTACGTAGGACTGCCCCTGGCCGTGGAGTTCGGCAAACAATTCGACACGCTGGGTTTGGACATCAATCCCCAGCGCATTACCGAACTCAAAGCGGGTCAGGACCGCACGCATGAAGTCAGCGCCGGCGAACTTGCCGAGGCGAAGCGGCTGCGCTTCAGCGACGAGGCTGCGGCTCTCGCCGACCGCAACGTCTTCATCGTCACCGTACCCACGCCCGTCGACGCCGATAGGCGCCCGGATTTCACTCCCCTAGTCGAAGCCAGCCAAACTGTCGGCCGGGCGCTGAAGGCAAGCGATCTTGTGATCTACGAGTCCACCGTGTACCCCGGCGCCACTGAAGAAATCTGCGTGCCCGAACTCGAGCGCGTCTCGGGTTTGAAATTCAACGCCGACTTCACCGTCGGCTACAGTCCGGAGCGCATCAACCCCGGCGACCGGCAGCGCCGCCTGGCCACGATTGTAAAAGTCACCTCCGGCTCCACGCCCGAGGCCGCAGAGTTCGTGGACGCTCTGTACCGGCGTATTATCGCTGCCGGCACTCACAAGGCGCCTAGTCTGAAGGTGGCCGAGGCGGCCAAGGTGATCGAGAACACCCAGCGCGACGTCAACATCGCCATGATGAACGAGTTCGCGTTGATCTTCCATCGTCTGGGCATCGACACCCAGGATGTACTCGCCGCCGCCGGCACCAAGTGGAACTTCCTGCCGTTCAAGCCCGGCCTTGTCGGCGGCCATTGCATCGGCGTGGACCCGTATTACATGATCCAGAAGGCGCAGTCCGTCGGCTACCATCCGGACATCCTGCTCGATTGTCGGCGCATTAACGACGCCATGGGCCAGCACGTCGCCGCCGAAGTGGTGAAGTTGTTGATCCGCAAGGGCCATGCCATCGCCAGCGCCCGCGTGCTGGTGCTCGGCTTCACGTTCAAGGAGAACTGCGCCGACCTCCGGAACACCCGCGTGATCGATCTGGTGCGCGAGCTGCAAGGTTTCGGCGCCAAGGTCGATGTCCATGATCCGCGGGCCGACCCGGCCGAAGCCCGCCATGAATACGCCATCGACCTTCTGGTGGATCTGCCCGCGCCTGGCCAGTACGACGCGCTGGTCTTGGCCGTGGCCCACGACCAGTTCAGGACGCTCGGCATCGAGGGCCTGCGACGGCTCGCCAACGACCGCGCCGTCATCTACGACATCAAGGGCCTGTTCCCGAAAAATCAGGTAGACGGCCGACTGTGACGGTCACGTTCGGCAAATGGCCGGGTGCGACCCTACCGTTCCCTGGTTCCGCGTTTTATGCCAGCGCCAAGCATCCACGATGATCTGCTCAATGCCTCCGACCCCCGCAGACCAATCGAGAATAGTTTTTGCTTTGCCGGGATCAGCGACAAGCTCAGGTGGGTCACCATCACGGCGGCCAACGGTTCTGGACGGAACCAGGCGGCCAGTCACCTTTTCCGCAGTTTCTATGACCTGTCTAACCGAAACGCCACGACCAGTGCCAAGGTTAAGCGCAACCGTTTGCCCGCCGTGTAGCAGGTAGTTCAAAGCCCTGTGGTGTGCATCGGCCAAATCGCCAACATGCACGTAGTCGCGTATGGCCGTTCCGTCCGGCGTTGGAAAGTCTGCGCCGTAGATCTCCACCACCTCCCGTTTGCCTGAAGCCGCGTCGAGCACCAACGGAATGAGATGGGTCTCGGGCTCGTGCCACTCGCCGAGCTCGCCCTCAGGGTCCGCGCCCGCGGCGTTGAAGTACCGCAGCCGCACAGACCTGAGCCCAGAGCCCCGGTCGAAGTCATCCATCATCCGTTCGCAAGCGAGCTTGGTGTCGCCGTACGGATTCATTGGCTTGCAGGGCGTGCGCTCGGTGATCGGCGTCGTTTCGGGTTTACCGTACACCGAGCAGGTTGAGGAGAACACGATACGATTCACTCCCGCGTCGCGCATCGCGGTGAGCAGCGTGCGCGTACCCGTCTCGTTCACATCGCGGTACCGATCGGGATCAAGCACCGACTCCCCGACGTAGGCGAGCGCCGCGAAATGCAGCACCGCTTCGAACGCATGGGCGCCAAAAACCTGCGCGAGCCGCTCGGCATCGCGCACATCACCTTCGATGAGCGGGCCCCACTTGACGAACTCGCGGTGCCCGCGCGAGAGGTTGTCGTAGACCATGCATTCGTGGCCAGCGGCGGCCAGCGACTTTACGCAGTGGCTGCCGACGTAGCCGGCGCCGCCGGTGATCAACAGACGTGCCATTTACGCCTCAATCAGTTCTTCATAAAGTGACACGAACGCCTTTGCGACACGCTCCCAACCAAACTCCGCCGCGACCAGCGCGCGGCCTTTCACACCCATCGCATGGAGGGTTGCGGAATCGAGCGCCGTCGCCTGGCGTAGTCCGTCGGCAATGCCATCGACGGTCGGATCGACCCACCAGCCGCAGCCGCGCTCCGGCAGCATCGGCCAGGGTGCGCCGGTTGTCGTCAAGACCGGCAGAGCGTGCGCGAGCGCTTCGGCGACAACCATGCCGAAACTTTCAGAGTGGGTCGGAAGCACAAAAAGGTCCGCATCGAGAAACGCACGCGTTTTCGCCGGGCCCTCGAGAGGGCCGACGAAGGAGATGACCTTGCCAAGCCCGGCGGCAGACACTGCCTTTCCCACCTCAGCCCGGTGCCCCGCCTCGTCCGGCCCGACGATCTGCAAGAGCCAGCCCTCCGGCCGTACCCTTGTCCACGCCTCGATTAACATCGGCAGACCCTTCACCGGATAGATCCGACCCAGAAACAGCGCCGTCTTTTTTTTGCCCCCACCTGCTTTGCCACCATTCACGCTTCCCGCCGTTCGAACGATCTCCGGCACATCCACCCCGTTCGGAACAACGCAGACGGGCACACCTAGCCCGAGTCGCTTCACGCTTGTCGCCTCCGCCTCGGCCGTCGTGTGGTGACATCGTGCCCGCTCTAGATCGCGCCGTTGGTAGAGCCACCAAGCGAAATGTTTTCTCAACCCCTTGTGGTTCATGGCCCAGGGTTCGAGCATGCCCCGCGTGCTCACTACTCGTGCGATACCGCGGTCTGCGGCTAGTGCAGCGAGCCGGTGGTTATGTGGCAGCCAAATGCCGTTGTCGTGTAGAAGATCAGGTTTGCCGAAGCTGTTCAATGCTCCAGTCTCGGTGCCGGTCAAACGCCGCACTTGGGACTGGGCAGATAGTAGCGGCGTGGTCGCGGTAGATTGGTCGGGGGCCCACAGACCGACCTCCACGCCGGCTTCTGACAAAGCCATGGCCAGCCGGGAAACCGAATAGGCCGGACCACCGTAAGCCGGGAGCAGACTGGTGCCGGCGAGAAATAGTTTCAACTTGGTCTATCGAAGCTTGAGGCGGACATACGCGTTTGACGAAGCAAGGGCGGTAAGCCGCGAACAATTCGGACGCAGCCACCCCCATGCGCAGTGCCTAGAATTACGTGCTTACTCAACAAGTCACGCCGGGCCTGCTTGGCTTAGGCAGGACGCCACGCAATTCCCGCACTTATTGTCCCGCAACATCGCAGGCCACGATCGCCGTTAGTCGATACGGCGGACTACGCCAACTTCGAACGGCGCTACCAGCAATTGAAGCAATTTTCCAGCAAGATATTTCTGCACTAAGTACAACGCAAGAAATCCAATCAGCATGCTGCCGACCATCTTCATATTGGACTGTTCAACCAATGCCGCGTTTTGGGTTATTAGCGCCGCGGCGCAACCATAGGCGAAAGGCAAGTATCGTGCGGACCGAGTGAGAATCCGATACACCCAGCCGACCCACAGCCCCCAAATGAACAGCGCAATCATCATTACCACCGGGCCGAAGTCGATGTAAGTTTCCGCGATATAGCCAATGCCTATTGAACTGCCATCTTCCCCGCCGGCGACAGCCATGCCCGAATACTCAGCCGTGCGATCGGAATCGTTGATCACTGGTTTGGAAGGATTGAAAAGCCGAGGCGACAGTACGTGCTCTATTGCTTCTAACCAAAGTCTTCCATTTTCATGGGGAATGTATGCAGGTACCACTCCCATCGTAGCGCCGAAGAAATTGACGAACTGTATCCGATAGATCAGATCGCGTCCACCTTCGATTAGCTTTTCCGGCGTAAGGTCGCCAATGAGCGTGACCAGTTCCGAAAACTGAGCAATGCGAGAAACCAATATCACCTGACCAGCTTCCCCTTGGTTCAAGAAATTGCGGTAGTCCGACTTGATGCTTTGCCAGATCACGCCTAGCGAAGCGGTCAGCACAATGATCGCCACTATGTTTCGAAACCTGATACCACGTAGCGCGTTGGGTGCAGCCATTGCCGCCATAAGCGTCATGATCAAGACCGCCCTGAAGTCACTGAAGAAACCAAGAAA
Source organism: Betaproteobacteria bacterium (assembly GCA_004298385.1). GTDB lineage: Bacteria > Pseudomonadota > Gammaproteobacteria > Burkholderiales > SG8-39 > 2-12-FULL-64-23. The sequence continues at coordinate 59,333 of SCTX01000084.1, forward strand.
GCCAATCGAAAGTTCTACCGCGAGTACAATCGTCAATTGCTGATAGCCCCGCCTTTGGGTAATAACGGTATACGCCAGCAGATAATAGACGACCCAACGCAGGAGTACGAGCCCACGGACCGGCTCGCTCAGGCCTGGCGCCATATAGCTGAACTGGGTCAGTACGCTGGACAGCGCGATCGCCCAAAGGCTTGCATAGAAAAGACGCTGAACTTCAAGCTGTACCGTAAGAGATTCCATCGCCGCCTGAGCTTCAAACTTGCGACTTGGCCCTACGGCGAGCCGGATTCCCAAAGCGATGGCAAGCAAACTCATCAGCGTCAGCCACGTGGCGGCGCCAATCATCTCTCCTCCAGCATCCAAACTGTTCGCGCCCAACTCTTTTAATGTCAGGTTCTGAAGGTCCGCAAAGAAGATCAGAATACTGGCCTGCACCCATTGAAACCCCATTGCATAGAGCAACACTGGTGGCTCGCCCGGGCGCCACAGCAGCTTGACCAGAACGTACGCGAGCAGAATGGATGCCACTGTCAGCGCAGCATTTGCGCTCGCTAGACCCAAGGCGATGCCGATGATCACCACTGTCGCAAGCAACTTATTGCCAGTGGGTCTGCCGGTTAGCAGTACATCATCCATGACAGTTCTTGTTCAGCCTCGAAACGAATTCATCGGTCAAGGCACGAGCGTCGACAGCGTCGCCAGTAGCCCGGCAGTCGCCGCCGAGTAGGAGCAGTTCCCGACCCGCTCGCGCGCGGCCGCGCCCATCTGCGCTAGGCGGTCTCGATCCAACAGCAGAGCCTCAACGATTATAGCGGCCAGCGCATCAATATCGCCAGCCTTGAACACCCAACCGGTTTCCCCTTGTCGCACCAAATCCGGTCCGCATCCAACGTGGGTGCTTACAATCACAGGTTTAGCCAGATTCATGGCTTCGTTGATAGCCAGGCCCCACGTCTCGCCGACGCCGTATGAGGGCAATACGAACAAGTCCCCCATTGCGTATACGGTCGGCATGCGGCTTTGATTCTGGAACGGAGCAAAAAAAACCGTTTGGCCTGTGCGGTCGCCGGACGCGGCCCGTAGCTCTCGTTCCAATGCGCCGGAGCCCACTAACAGTAGTACCGGGGTCGGCTCGCCCTTCTTACGCATTTCGTCATGTGCTAGACCGAAGGCTGCCAGCAAATCGAGGGGACGCTTCTTGGGCTCGAACTTGCCGGCGAACAGTACCACGCAAGCATTTGCCGCGATCCCCAGCTCGGCGCGCCACGCCGCGGCATCGAGCGTTGCTTGCGATGCGGCTTCTCGAAAGCGCTGGTTGTCGACGCAATGCGGCACAAAATGGATACGTTCCTCGGGCACCCCAGAACGGCGATAATACTCGGCATTGGCTTTGCCCACCGCGAGGAAGCCGGCGAAGCGTTCGAACAAGAATGAACGGGCCTGCCGCGCCAAAATCGACTTCAATCCTGGCGGCCGGAAGAGGTCGTGCGAGTCTCCGCGCAGCATGAGGGGAACTCCGGTCAAACGTTGCGAAAACATGACGCGGAAATGGCTGCGAAATAGGTATCCGAACAGCAGAATACCGTCTGGACGCCAGTCGGTCAGCGCCGATACCAATTGCGGGTTATCGAGGCCCCCGAAGTGGTGCGTTCCGGGATCGCGGCTTTGGTTGGGAACGAAGACATATTCATAACCATTTAATAAGGGTATGTCCCATCGGATCGCCTGTCCGAACTTCCGGTCATATCGCAAGGCGACGCCAGAGTCCCAAAGGTAAAAGACCTTAAGGTCGACCCCGCCGGCGGCGGCAATGTGCCGGAACCACGGAGAGATATATTGGATCGGATGCGAAATTATGATCGCCAGACGAACACCCGACACAGCCCGCACATCGGCCATCAGGCGCTTCTCTCACTTGGCTTTACCGAGGCGACATAAACGCTGTCGGCAAAGGATTTCAGGGTGCCGAAATTCTGGCTTATTGACCGTAGCCGCTCGGAGAGTCGGATAGCGAATCGAAACAAAGGCGGCATGAGGTGTTTGTCGCTTTTTTGCAGGCCGAGCCCGAAATAGCAATCCACCGAAATATCCGACGGTCCGATATTTTCCTCGAAAGCCCGCTTCAATGCCCGTAATGACCAGTAGCGCACTTCGAAATTTCTCGCCTCCCTGAAGTTCCTCCTTGCCTGGTGGTACAGGCATCGCACGCCGAGCCAATTCGGCATTTGAATGAGGCTCATGCCGTCCGGGCGCAGCACCCTCCGGATCTGAGACAAAACGGTGATGACGTTCGCCTTGCTAAGGTGCTGCAGAACGCTATATGAGAACACGAAGCCGAAGCTCGTGTCCTTGAACGGAAGATAGCGCGCATCGGCAACGACGTATTTGATCGGGAGATCGAGCTGCCGGGCCACCCGGCGCGCAGCCATGATAGCGCCGACGGAGGGGTCGATCCCCGTGACGCGATAGCCTTTGCGCGCGGCGGCTATCGACCAACGGCCCCAATTGCACCCCAGGTCGAGGAGGAGCGCGCCTTCGGAATCGGGAAGTCGGAGTTCTGGGATTGGGTATTCCTTCAGGGTGCCAATCAGGTGCTTATAAGTCAACCCACTTGTGGCTCCTATCATATAGGCAACCACTGGATCAATTCCACTGCGGCCGTTGCGCGCCAATTGAACGAGACCTTCCTTTTCTGCGTCGCTGATTCCCAACGACTCCAAATAGAGGTTAGGGGCCCTACCGTCAATACCGCTGCTGTCGCCCCTCGCCCGTGCAAGCGAGGAGTTTGCGACGCCGATCGTTTGTTCCGCCTCAGTTACCAACATCACCGGCACGCCATCGACGACAGGGTACTTTCGTCCGGCTTGCGAGACCAGCGAAGCATCGCGATACGAAAGCGGCAACCCGTCCAGCGGGCAAACCAGATTATCAAGGTACCAGGGATCCATCGGGCGGCGGCTGTCCAGGGCGTCTCAGGGCAGGACGCAGCTTCGAAAA
>SCTX01000085.1 GCA_004298385.1 Betaproteobacteria bacterium
GCCGGTGGCAAGATGCAGGTTGATGAGCGCGGCATTGTTGTGCGTGCCGTGCACCGACTGGTTCAAACCCTGGCAATAGAGCGACAGCGTCGGCGTGCACGTCCCGAACCATTTGGCCGCGCGCACGATATCCTCGGCCGGGACGCCGCACAGCTCGGCCGCGGCCGCGGGGGTGTACTCGCGCACGATCTCTTTGAGTGCGTCGAAACCCGTTGTGTGGGCGCGGATGTATTCATGGTCCACCAGGCCTTCCCAAAGCAAGACGTACAGCATGGCGTTGTAGAGCGCGATGTCGCTGCCGGGCAGGATGGATAGATGCAGCTCGGCCATTGCCGCCGTGTCGGTGCGGCGCGGGTCGACGACGATCAGTTTGAGCGCGGAGTTCCTCGCCTTCGCAGCCTCGATGCGGCCAAACAGCACCGGATGCGCATAGGCGGTATTGGAGCCGGCGATGAACAGGCAGCCGGCATGGTCGATGTCCGCGTAGCAGGCGGGCGGCGCATCCGCGCCCAGCGTCGCCTTGTAGCCGGACACGGCCGAGGACATGCACAAGCGCGAATTGGTGTCGACGTTGTTGGTGCCGATCAGCCCCTTGGCCAGCTTGTTGAAGACATAGTAGTCCTCGGTGAGAAGCTGGCCGGAGATGTAGAAGGCAACGCTGTCCGGGCCATGGGCGCGGATCAGGCCGGCGAACTTCACCGCGATGCGATCGAGCGCCTCGTCCCAGGTGACGCGGCTGCGCGCGAGGCTGCGCGCCTCGCGCTGCTCCGGATACAAGGCGCGCGTATCGTGACGTGCCGTCAGATGCAGCGTTGCGCCCTTGGTGCATAGCTTCCCGAAATTGGCCGGATGGTCCGGATCCCCGCGCACGCCGGCGATACGCGCGTCATCGCTGGCGATGATTACGCCGCAACCGACTCCGCAGTAGCAACAAATGGATTTCGTTTCCCGCATTGCACCCCCCGATTCGAGAAGATGCAAAGCAACAGCCGTGCCACGACGCTCAGGCGTGGTGATTCATGGATCTAGCTTGGGTATCGGAACTGAACCGGCCCCCAGGCGCAACAGCGCGGTGCGCCGCGACGCTCAGGTGCATCGGCGTGGTGCGCGCTTCGCGGTGTAAAAGTGAAGCCGGCCGGTAAGCCGGGTTCTGTTACGGGGATTGCTCCCTATGACGGTCATTCCTCTAGGCGCCGGGTTGCCCCGGCGCTCCAGCCACCTACCCGCGGACTTGAGCGAGCAACTCATGGCACGCCAGGCCTGCACGTGCAGCATCCGCCTATTTGGTGTTGCTCCGGGTGGAGGTTACCGCGTTTCACCCCTTGGGCGCCAGACGCGCGGACGAGTCCGCGCACCGGTCCCAAGGACTCGTCTCTGTGGCCCTATTCCTCGTCTTCGCCAAAGGCAAGCCTCCGACTATTACGTACGGCCGTTAGCCGTCACCCTGCTCTATGGAGCCCGGACTTTCCTCTCCGTGCCCTGCGGCACGCAGCGACCGTCTGGCCAGCTTCACATGTGGATTTTAACACTTGAGCGCGGCGCAGCCGCGCCGTTTTCCCGCAGCCATAGGGCGGGCTTCGATCTACTTCTTGCGGCCCTGGCGCCGCGGGGCTTCACTCCCGCTCCTGCGGGGCGGGGCGTCCTGCTGCTCCTGCGCCTGCCTGCGCCCTGGGCGGAAGTGCCGGGTATCGTCGTAATAGCGCTCGTCTTCGTTGTCCGCGGTCCAGCCGGGAATGCCCAGCACCGGCAGCGGCGCATAGGCCGCGGTCGCGGCAAGCGCCTTCGGATCGCCGAAATATTTTGCCAAGCGCGCATCCAGCGTGGCGAGTTGTTGCGGCAGCGGCCGTTCCAGCTCGCGCGGCGGCACATCGAAAATCACGGTCTTGGCGGTGATGCCCTTGTAGGGTTGCAGGGCTTTCTCGTAGATCGAGTGCCCGAATACGCAAAAGCGCATGGACTCGATGACCTCGCTCCGGCGCTGCCAGAACAGCTCCTTCCACTTGAAATCGCGCAACAACGCGCCGAGTTCCGGTTCGCCGCTCGCCACGACCACGCCGCCTTCGTCGAACAGGGTGAGCACATCGCGGGGCGTGCCCCGCGATCCACCCCCGGCGCGGGGCGTGCCGCGCAAACCCTCCCCCTGGCGCGCCAGCATCTCCCGGTAGTGGTGGCGGTTGATGGCCGCTTTGCTCCGCGGAAACGTGATCCACACCAGGGCATTGAACAGGTCATGCCAGTTGCGGCTGCGGGTCAGCACCTTGCCGCGGGCATAGACCCGGGTTTCGTAGGGCTCCTCGGTCTTCGCTTCCTGCGGCACGAACTCCACCGGTACGCCGCCTCCGCTCGTCACCTCGCGCTCGCCGCACATCCGGTTCAACTGGGCCAGTGTGGGAAAGTGGTCTACCGGCAAGCGCTCGATCAGCGGGGCAAGCGTGGCGAAGGCCGGCGAGGCGAGGAGTTCCCAGCGGTTCCAGACAGGGGGAGCAGCGGTGGCCATCGCGACTGATCCGGCTATTGCAGGCGCCAGGCGAGATTCTCGCCGGCGCGCAGCGGCACCAGTTCGTCTTCGCCCAGAGCGAGCGAGGATTGCACCTGCCAGATCTCGCGCCGCATGGTGATTTTTCCGGTGTTGCGCGGCAGGCGGTAGAAATCCGCGCCGTGGAAACTGGCGAAGGCTTCGAGTTTGTCCAGCGCCCCCGCCGCCTCGAAGGCCTCGGCGTAGAGCTCGATCGCCGCGTGCGCGGTGTAGATGCCCGCATGGCCGCACGGCGCCTCCTTGTTACGGCGCGAGTGCGGCGCGCTGTCGGTGCCGAGGAAGAACTTGGGGTTGCCGCCGGTTGCCGCCTGCACCAATGCCCGGCGGTGTGCCTCGCGCTTGAGCAGCGGCAGGCAGTAGTGATGCGGGCGGATGCCGCCTGCGAACATCGCATTGCGGTTCATCAGCAGGTGGTGCGCGGTGATGGTGGCGGCGACATTGGCCGGGGCGGCGGCCACGTATTGGACCGCCTCGCGCGTGGTGACGTGCTCAAGCACCAGCCGCAAGCCGGAAAAACGCTGCGTGATCCGCGGCAGCACCGTGTCGACGAACGCCTTTTCACGGTCGAACACATCCACCTCCGGGTCGGTGACCTCGCCGTGGAGCAGCAAGGGCAGGCCCGCTTTTTCCATGGCCCCCAGCGCCCCGAAGCAGCGCTCGAGGCGCGTCACGCCGGAATCGGAATTGGTGGTGGCCCCGGCCGGGTAATACTTGAGCGCATGCACTCTGCCGCTCGCCTTCGCCAGCGCGATCTCCTCCGGCGCGGTGTTGTCGGTGAGATAGAGCGTCATCAGCGGCTCGAAGTCAGAATTAGCGGGCAAAGCCGCCAAAATGCGTCCGCGGTAGGCCTCGGCAAGCGCCACGGTGGTCACCGGCGGCCTCAAGTTGGGCATGACTATGGCGCGGGCGAACTGTGTGGCGCTGTGCGGCAGCACCGCGGCGAGCGCGGCGCCGTCGCGCAAATGCAGGTGCCAGTCGTCGGGGCGGGTGAGCGTGAGGGTTTGCATGGCAGTCGCGATTATACCCGCCGCTCGCCGCGAGCCCGGACATTAGGCCGCAATACGGCGACGGCTACTTTTCTCCTGCGGCGTCGCGCAAAGCGAGCGCCCGTTCATACAGCTCGTTCTTGCGCGCGCCGGTAATCGCGGCGGCGAGCGCGGCTGACTGCTTCAGCGGCAACTGCGCGAGCAGCAGGCGCAGCACCCGCTCGGCCTCCGCCGGCAAGCCCCGCTGCTCTTGCTCCGGCGCGCCGGAGACGATCAACACGAACTCTCCGCGCTGGCGGTTGGGGTCGGCCGCGAGCCAGGCTCCGGCCTCATCCAAGCGGCAGCGGTGGATGGCCTCGAACAGCTTGGTCAACTCGCGCGCAATCACGATCTCGCGCACCCCCTCCAGCGTGGCCGCGAGGTCGGCAACGCACTCCGTCACGCGGTGCGGCGCCTCGTACAGCACCAGCGCGTACGGGAGCTCGCGCAGCGCCGCGAGCGCCATGCGCCGTGCGGCCGGCTTGGCCGGCAGAAAACCGTAAAACAAAAAATGCGGTGCGAACATGCCGGCCGCCGATAGTGCGGCAATGGCGGCGTTGGCGCCTGGTATCGGACATACCGTAATGCCCGCCTCCATTGCGCGCGCCACCAGCAGCGCTCCCGGATCGGAGATCCCGGGAGTGCCGGCGTCGCTCACCAAGGCGATGGTCTTGCCCGAGCGCATCCGCGCAACGAGCTCGGCTGCGCGTATCGATTCATTATGCTCGTGCAAAGCGACAAGCTTGGCGCCGATGCCGTGGTGCGCGAGCAAGTGCCCCGTCGTGCGCGTGTCTTCCGCGGCCACCAGATCGACTTCGGCCAGCACCGCGAGGGCGCGCGCGCTGATGTCGCCCAGGTTTCCAATCGGCGTGGCGACGACATATAATTTCCCGGCACCCTCCGAGGCTTGCTCCCCATGGCCCTGCCGTTCCGACTGCGTAGCGCGCTTTTCGCTCTTGTGCCGCTTCTTCATAGCATGGAATTGTGCGTTGCTGCCGGCAATGAAGCAAGCGCAGTGGAAAGGCGAGCGCAAGCAGGCGGTATTCGGGCACGGCGCCGGCGTGACGCCGGACCATGACGCGCCGGGCGAACGCAAGCGGCAAGCTCGCCGAGGCGCTGGCGGCGGACTACCTGCAGGCGCGCGGCTTGCGGCTGCTTGGGCGCAACTATAGCTGCCGCCTCGGCGAGATCGATCTGATCCTGGCCGACGGTCCTGCCCTGGTGTTCGTCGAGGTCCGGCTGCGGCGCAACCTCGAATTCGGCGGGGCGGCGGCGAGTATTACTTCCGCCAAGCGTCAACGCATCCTGAGGGCCGCGCGTCATTACCTCTCAGGCAGGCCGGAGGGGCCTTGCCGCTTCGACGTGATATTGCTCGATGCGCTCGACCCGGACCGTATCGAATGGATCAAGGATGCCTTCGGTGAATAGGAACGCCCTGCTCGCAACCGCGCTATTCGCTGGCCTGTGCGTTCTGCCGGTTCGGATTGAAGCGCAGCAGGTGCGCATCCTGGTGCAAAGCTCGCCGCTCGCCGGGTTCAACTACCACCAGGCACCCGAGGTATGGCAGGGCATGCGCGTCGGCGATGCGCTCGCGCTCGAACGCGAACCGGACAATGACCATGACGGCAGGGCGATCAACGTGCGATGGCGGGGCCACAAGCTCGGCTACGTGCCGCGCGCGCAGAACGCCGCGCTCGCCTGGGCCATGGACCGGGGCGAAAGCCTGGACGCCCGCGTGAGCCGCTTGCAGCCGCACCGCAATCCGCGCAAACGCATAGAGTTCGAAATATATGTCGAGTGAGGTAGAATGATTATTTCGATTTCTCGGAGCGTAGATGGATCTCGTTGCACGCATCAGTCAGCATTTCGCCGACAGTGTCCAGACCAAGCGGAAATCGGCCGAGCTCCTGGCCGCGCCGATCGCGCAGGCGGCGGAGCTGATGGTGAAATGCCTGCTCGCCAACGGCAAGATTCTTGCCTGCGGCAACGGCGGCTCGGCCGCCGACTCGCAGCACTTCAGTGGCGAACTGCTCGGGCGCTTCGAGCGCGAGCGTCCGGGTCTGGCGGCGATCGCGCTTACCACCGACACCTCGACCCTGACCGCGATCACCAACGACTACGATTACGAACAGGTGTTCGCGCGGCAGGTACAGGCGCTGGGGCAGGCGAACGACGTGCTGCTGGCGATCTCCACCAGCGGCTATTCTAAGAATGTCATTGCAGCGATCCACGCCGCACATGATCGCGACATGCAGGTGGTGGCACTGACCGGCAAGAGCGGCGGCAAGATCGGCAGCCTGCTGGCCAAAGAGGATGTGCATATCTGCGTGCCCTCGGACAGGACTTCGCGCATCCAGGAGGTGCATTTGCTTACGCTGCACTGCCTGTGCGACGGCATCGACACGTTGTTACTGGGAGCTGAATCATGACTGCTTTGAACAAGACTGTTCCTTCGCTTCGCGCGCTGGCGCTCGCCGCTCTGCTCGGGCTCGCGCCGCAGTTGCAGGGATGCTTTCCATTGGTAGCCGGCGGCGTCGGCGCCACGGCGCTCGTTCTGGACGACCGGCGCTCGGTCGGCGCGCAGACCGAGGACAAGGAAATCGACCTGCGCGGCGAAAGCCGCATCAACGACCGCTTTGGCGACAAGGTGCACGTCAACGTCACCAGCTTCAACCGCAACCTGCTGCTCACCGGCGAAGCGCCCGACGCCGCCACCAAGGCGCAGATCGAAAAGATCGTGCGCGAGATCCCCAACGTGCGCGGCGTGGTCAACGAGATTCAGATTGCCGGGGTGAGTTCGTACAGCTCCCGCGGCAACGACAGCTACCTCACCTCCAAGGTCAAGGCGCGCTTCATCGACAACAGCGGCGGGTTCTCGGCCAACCAGGTGAAAGTGGTGACCGAAAGCGGCGTGGTCTATCTGCTGGGACTGGTCACGCGCAAGGAAGCCGAGGCGGCGGTGGAAATCGCGCGCACCACCGGCGGCGTGCAGAAAGTGGTGCGCATGTTCGAGTACATCGAGGCGCCGCCGAAGTGATGGGCACTGGGGAATAGTCCGAGTCGTTGCCATTCATCCGGCGCCCATTCCCCGTCACGCATTGCCCGAATGCCCAACAGACCTGAATTCGAGGCGAAGCTGTGCGAACCGGCGCAGCTCGCCGATAGGATCGCCGTTCTTGCCCGCCCGCTGGTGTTCACCAACGGCGTATTCGACATCCTGCATCGCGGCCACGTCACCTACCTCGCGCAGGCACGAGCCCTGGGCGCGAGCCTCGCGGTCGCCGTCAACAGCGATGCCTCGGCCAGGCGCCTGGGCAAGGACGAGGACCGACCGATCAACCGGCTGGAGGACCGCATGGCGGTGCTCGCCGCCTTGCAGGCGACGGACCTGGTCACCTGGTTCGATGAAGACACACCGCTTGCGCTGATCCGCGCCTGCCGGCCGAACGTGCTGGTGAAAGGCGGGGACTGGAAGCCCGAGACCATTGTCGGCGCGAAGGAAGTCGCGTCCTGGGGCGGTACGGTGCATTCAATCCCGTTCCTGTTCGAACGCTCGACCACCGCGACCCTGAACAAGATACGCAGCCGTTAGTGGGAACAAGAGCGGCCGGAGGATGCCGAGGGGTGTAACTGATGTGTGGGCAGCCACGCGGGGAGAGGGGGCGTCATCGAATGATGTCCAGGGTGCTCCGGATCAATAGGCCGACTCGCGCGGTTGTTTTTTACAGACGTACCTTCCCGATCAATAAAGTCGACCTCACGATCTTCTGCAGGTCGTAGCCGCTCGCTTGCCGTCGCAATGCGCCGAAAGGAGCCAGTGCTGCCGCCCCCTGGCAGGTCCGATCTCGCGCCCGGATCCTGGCGGGTACCGACTATGTCCTTTCGCGGTGAGGGTTGATGTACGTCAAATCGAGCACTTTGTGTTCGTTTAGTATCTTCATCAAAATAAGAGGGCTCCGCCACCATGTAAGAGGATTCCGCCGCCATGGGCGGGTTCCGCCAGCGCAGGCGAAATATTCGAGGAAATGAGTTTGTCTTGTTCAAGACAAGACAGAAATGCTGTTTATTTAACCGGGGAATCGAAGGCTATGCGTGTTCCAAGACTTGTAACGTGGGTAATGGCGGCGGTTATTTGTTTGGCGGGAGCGTCGATGGTGTGGCAGGAGCACGCCCATGCCGCGGACACCGCCAAGAGCGGCAAAGCCGCCGAGCCGGAAGTCGGCAATCCCGACAACGATACTTGTCTCGCCTGTCACGGAAACGAAGGGTTCGCGATCCCGGGCGCAGACGGGAAACCGCGCCAGTTGCACGTGATCAAGGACAGGTTCGGCAAAAGCGTGCACGGAAAACGCGCTTGCGTCGAGTGCCACACCGACATTACCGAAATTCCGCACAAGACGGGGGTAACGCACAAGGTCAGTTGCGTCACCTGCCACGAAGCCATATGGGACGCCGCTAAAGCGGAGAACAAGACCAAGGAGCACGCGCGGCTCGGGGTAGTCGTAGAGCAAATCAACAAGTACATGAGCTCCATCCACGCCCGGCCGAGCCGGGAAGACCAGTCGCGCACCAACGCCACTTGCTACAACTGCCACGAACCCCATTACATCTATACAAACGGCAGCCCCGAACGCGCGCAGTGGCGGCTCAGCGTCCCGAACGCGTGCGGCAAGTGCCACGCCAGGGAGCGCGAGCAGTACGCGACTTCGGTGCACGGCAAAGCGGTGCTGAACGACAAGAACCCGGTGGCGGCGATCTGCTCGGATTGCCACACCACCCACGACGTCGAAGACCCGGCGAAAGACTCGGCCAAACTGGTGATCACCAAGAACTGCGGCGGCTGTCACGCCGACAGTCTGAAGACTTACACCGAGACCTACCATGGACAGGTGAATACCCTGGGCTACGCCCACACGGCGAAATGTTTCGATTGCCACGGCAGCCACGGCATACAACGGGTGGCCGATCCGAAATCGACGGTGCATCCGGATAACCGCCTCAAGACTTGCCAAAAATGCCATACCGAGGCAACCAAGGGTTTCACTACATTCGAGCCACATGGCACGCCCCACGACTTTGCGCGCTATCCCTATATCTGGATCGCCTCCAAATTCATGCTGCAGTTGCTCGCCGGCACCTTCGCCTTTTTCTGGACGCATACCGCCCTGTGGTTCTTCCGCGAATATAAAGAGCGCAAGGCGCGCAAGTCCCGCCCGCACGTGAAAACGGATGAATTGCTGGAGGGCAAGTACAAGGGCAAACATTACCAGCGCTTCCCGCTGGCCTGGCGCATCGGGCATCTGACTTTCGCGCTGAGCCTGATGATACTGACCCTGACCGGAATGTCGGTGCTCTACGCGGACACCACCTGGGCGCCGGTGGTGATGCATTGGCTGGGCGGGCCGAAAATCGCGGCTGTTATTCACCGGACATGCGCAGTGATATTTGCCTTCGTATTTTTAGCGCACCTGATTTACATGGTGATGCGCATAGCCCGCAACTGGAGGACCTTCGACTGGTTCGGCCCCAACTCCCTGGTTCCGCGCTGGCAGGATCTGTGGGATATCCTGGCGATGTTCAAATGGTTCTTCGGCCTGGGGCCGCGGCCGGTGTTCGATCGCTGGACTTACTGGGAGAAGTTCGACTACTGGGCGCCGTTCTGGGGCGTGACCATCATAGGCTTCACCGGCTTGATGCTGTGGATACCGAACGTGACCGCCACCTTCCTGCCCGGCTGGGCGTTCAACGTGGCCACGATATTCCACGGCGAGGAGGCGCTGCTCGCCGCCTTGTTCCTGTTCACGGTGCATTTCTTCAACAACCATTTCCGGCCGGACAAGTTCCCACTGGACGTGGTGATGTTCACCGGCACGATGCGACTGGAAGAGTTCAAGCACGAGCACACGGTGGAATACAATCGACTGGTCGCCTCCGGAGAGCTCGAAAAGTACCTGGTCGACGCGCCCTCACAACCCATGACTACGGGATCGAAGATACTGGGTTTCACGCTGATCGCCTTCGGCTTGCTGCTGCTGGTGTTCGTGCTGATCGGCGTATTCGGGGACATGACCGCCGCTTGATAAGCGCGCTCGGTACGTGTTTTGAGATCGAGTCGAGTGTGCGGCTAAGCGGGCGCCGGCGCTGGATCTCCGCCGCCGGCGCCGACTCATTTGCGCTATATGTTGATCCGGCGCCTAGCGACTATGTTTGCGCTCGAGATGGGCATATAATACTTGGCGAGGTTTCCGGCGTGATTTGTGGCGCGGAAAGCAGGCGATCGGTAACGGCTGATGCGTTAATTAACCTTCGAGATTCTCCATGAAAAAATCGATTCTGGGCATTGCAGTTTTGTCGTTGGCGCTGTTTGGTTGCGGAGGAGAAAAGAAAGACGCTTCCGTCAAGCCGCTAAAGGGCGATGTCGCGGCCGGCAAAGCTCTGGCCGAGAAGACCTGCAAGGCCTGTCACGGTGCGGACGGCGGGGGCGTGGCGCCGGCGATTCCGCATCTCGCGGCGCAGCGCGAACGCTACCTGCTCGCTTCCCTGAACGAATACAAGAACGGCAAGCGCACGCACGCCGCCCTGCGGGACATCGCTACGCATATGAGCGAAGCGGATCTGCGTAACGTGGCCACGTACTTTGCCAGCCTGCCGCCGGTGCCGAGCGCCGCGGCCAAGGACGTCAAGCACACCTCGCCCTACGAAAAGGGCAAAACGCTCGCGGCCGAGTGCGCCAAGTGTCATGGCGAAGACGGCAACGCCAAGACGCCCGGAACGCCTACGCTGGCTGGCCAGCAACCGCATTACCTGGTTGCGGCGATTCTCGAGTATCACCGCGACGACCGCAAGATGACCTCGATGAAATCGATCATGCGCGATTCCGACAGACTGGACTTGGAGAGCCTCGCCCTGTATTTCGCCGCGCAGACTCCGGTGCAGCGCACCAAGCCGGCGCGCGGCGACCCGGCCGCGGGCGAGCCGCTCAGCGCCATGTGTGGCGGCTGCCACGGCGCGCGCGGCGTCAGCATCGACGCAGCAACACCGAACCTCGCAGGACAGGACGCGCAATACCTGGCCAAGGCGACGAAATCCTATCGGACCACCCGCCAGAACTGGGGCATGCAGCGCTATGTGGCCGGCTTGAACGACAAGGACATCGACAACATCGTCGCGTTCTATGCTTCCCAGCAACCAAAGGCCGGCGACCAGATACCGAGTTCAATCCAGGAGATTGCGGCGAAGTGCAACCGCTGCCATGACCAGGAGGACAGTCCCTCCATGGCGGCGCCGAAGATGCGCGGCCAGGACAAGGACTATCTGGTAATGGCCTTGAGAGGCTATCGCGATGGCAAGCGCGAAAGCACCACCATGCACAACATGAGCTTTCCCTACAGCAATGCCATCATAGAAGGCCTCGCCTCCTGGTACGCGAGCCAGCCGGCGAAGTAGATCTTATACGTGGCGACTTAAGTCGCGCCCCCGGTTGTTGCAGAGCTGCGATGTTACGCGGACGAGAAGCCGTCCGCGCGGATCGTTGATTGTGAACGGATAAAAACCATCCGTTCACAATCAACGATCTTGTATAAAAGCAACCCTAAATTGTCCTTGTTTTTATCCATAACCGCGTTTTCTGGACGGATGTTTTTTCCGTCCAGAAAACGCGGTTGGCGCGCGCGAGCGCGCAATGCCCGCCCCTGGCATACGACGGCATTTAAGACGCGATATATAGCAATGCCACGCGCCGCTGCCGCGGCGCGCCCATGCCTCAGCCCACCGCGATCTCGTCCACTCCGTGCCGGCGCTCCACGGCTGCGGGCGTCCCCGAGAACCACAACTGATACATCGAAACGACCCACATGAAAGCAAAGCATAGACCTTGCAGCGCCCCCGCGCCCATCGTTACGAAAGCGAACGGGTGATACAACTTGACCAAGTACCAGGATATGACGTCCACCGCGAGGCACAAAAAAGGCAAGGCGACAATAGCGGCTTTCAGCCAGACCGGCCGCCAAAAAGCGTGACTGAAGATAGTACCCACCAGGTAGAAGATGAACGTCAGCCCGAAGAGGTGGATGTGCGACACCCGAACCAGCGTAAAGATGTCGGTTCCCGTGTCCTGCTCGGTCACTTTTTTCAGGTTGTCCAGGCCATTCAAGTTCGCCAAGTGCGGATTACTGCCGTCATGGCAGCTCAAGCAACGCTTTTCTATTATCGGTTTGATTGCGGTTTCGTATTTCACCTTGTCGGCGCCCTGCTGAACCCAGGAGACAAGCACGTTGAGCTCGTCGGGCGGGAGCATGTTAGACATCGGCGCTGCGCGGCCCGATGTC
>SCTX01000086.1 GCA_004298385.1 Betaproteobacteria bacterium
GCCGATTACGTCGCCGCGGCGCGGACGCTGCACGACGATCCCGGCCTTGCTTTCGCCCAACTCATGGACCTGTGCGGGGTGGATTATTCGGCCTACGGCGACGCTGAGCGGAAGGGCGCGCGCTTTGCCGCAACCTCGCACCTGCTCTCGCTCGAGCACAACTGGCGCGTGCGTCTGCGGGTGTTCGCCCCGGACGACGCTTTCCCGGTGGTGGACACGCTCACCGGCGTCTGGACCAACGCCAACTGGTACGAACGCGAGGCGTTCGATCTGTTCGGCATCATGTTCTCCGGCCACCCCGACCTGCGCCGCATACTTACCGACTATGGTTTCATCGGCCATCCGTTCCGCAAGGATTTTCCGCTGTCCGGTCATGTCGAGATGCGCTACGACCCGCAGCAGAAGCGCGTCATCTACCAGCCGGTGACCATCGAGCCACGCGAAATTACCCCGCGCATCATCCGCGAAGAGCGGTACGGGGATCTGGGCAAGCACTGACGTGGCTGACATTCGCAACTACACCATGAATTTTGGCCCCCAGCATCCGGCGGCGCACGGTGTGCTGCGGCTGGTGCTGGAACTCGACGGCGAGGTGGTCCAGCGCGCCGACGCGCACATCGGCATGTTGCATCGCGCGACCGAGAAGCTGGCCGAGAACAAGACCTACATCCAGGCGCTGCCCTACATGGACCGGATGGACTACTTCTCCGTCATGGCGAACGAGCACGCCTATTGCCTGGCGATTGAGCGCCTGCTCGGCATCCAGGTGCCCGAGCGCGCCCAGTATATCCGCGTCATGTTCGACGAGATCACCCGCATTCTGAGCCATCTGCTGTTCCTCGGCGCCCACGGCCTCGACATCGGCGCCATGACCATGTTCCTCTACTGCTTTCGCGAGCGCGAGGATCTGTTCGACATGTATGAGGCGGTGTCGGGGGCGCGCGTGCATGCGGCCTATTACCGCCCGGGCGGTGTGTATCGCGACCTGCCCGACGTCATGCCGCAGTACGCGGCGTCGAAAATCCACGGCGCCAAGGCGGTGGCGAAAATGAACGACAGCCGCTCGGGCAGCCTGCTCGATTTCATCGAGGATTTCACCGATCGGTTCCCGGCGCACATCGACGAATACGAAACCCTGCTCACCGAAAATCGCATCTGGAAGCAGCGTACGGTCGGTATCGGCGTGATTTCACCGGAACGGGCGGTCGAGATCGGTTTCAGCGGCGTCATGCTGCGCGGCTCCGGCGTCGAGTGGGACCTGAGAAAGAAGCAACCCTACGAAGTCTACGAGCGCATCGATTTCGACATCCCGGTGGGCGTGAACGGCGACACCTACGACCGTTACCTGGTACGGGTGGAGGAATTGCGCCAGTCGAACCGCATCATCCGCCAGTGCGTTCAGTGGCTGCGTGCCAACCCCGGTCCGGTGATCGTGGGTAACCACAAGATCGCGCCGCCGCCGCGCGCCGACATGAAAGGCGGCATGGAAGAGCTGATCCATCATTTTAAGCTGTTTACCGAGGGTTTCTGCGTCCCCGCAGGCGAAGCCTACGCCGCGGTCGAGCACCCCAAGGGCGAGTTCGGCATTTACCTGGTGTCGGACGGCGCCAACAAGCCCTACCGCGTGAAAGTCCGCGGCGCCGGCTTCAACCATCTGCAGGGGCTGGACGAGATGTCGCGCGGCCACATGATCGCCGACGTGGTCGCCATTATCGGCACGCTGGACTTCGTGTTCGGCGAGGTGGACCGGTGAGCGGTGCAATGAATTCTGGTGGATGACATGCTGAGCGCAGAATCGTTGAAGAGGATTGATCGCGAGATCGCCAAATTCCCGGCCGAGCAGAAACAATCGGCGGTGATCGCGGCGCTCGCCATCGCGCAGGACGAGAAAGGCTGGCTCGCGACCGAGACCATGGATTTCGTCGCGCAATATCTGGGCATGGCGCCGATCGCCGTGTACGAGGTGGCGAGCTTCTACAATATGTACGACCTCGCGCCCGTCGGCAGGCACAAGCTCACCGTTTGCACCAACCTGCCGTGCGCGCTCTCCGGCGGTGTCGATGCCGCCGAGCACCTGAAGCAATGTCTGGGAGTGGGTTTCAACGAGACCACCGCCGACGGCCGCGTCACGCTGAAACAGGGCGAATGCATGGGCGCCTGCGGCGACGCGCCGGTGCTGCTGGTAAACAACAAACGCATGTGCGGTTCGATGTCGAACGACAAGCTGGATAAGCTGCTCGCGGAGCTGAAGTGATGCTCGACTACGGTCCCGACGCAATTCTGATGAAGGGCCTGGACGGCTCGAACTGGCGCCTCAAGGACTATGAGGCGCGTGGCGGCTATGACGCCCTGAAAAAGATTCTGCGCGAGAACATAGCGCCGGAGGCGGTGATTGCCGAAGTCAAGAAATCGGGGTTGCGCGGCCGCGGCGGCGCCGGCTTCCCGGCGGGGCTGAAGTGGAGCTTCATGCCCAAGCAGTACGCGGGCGCCAAATATCTCGTGTGCAATACCGACGAGGGCGAACCGGGCACGTTCAAAGACCGCGACATCATCCGCTACAATCCGCACATGCTGATCGAGGGCATGCTGATCGGCGCCTATGCCACGGGCGCCGGCGTCGGCTACAATTACATCCACGGCGAAATCTGGGCGGAATACGAGTTGTTCGAGCGGGCGCTGGACGAAGCGCACGCCGCCGGTTACCTGGGCAAGAACATCCTCGGCACGGATTTTTCGTTCGAGCTTCACGCATTTCACGGCTACGGCGCCTACGTCTGCGGCGAGGAGACCGGCTTGCTCGAGTCGGTGGAAGGTAAGAAAGGCCAGCCGCGTTTCAAACCCCCATTCCCGGCAAGCTATGGCTTGTACGGCAAGCCCACCACCATCAACAACACCGAGACTTTCGCCGCGGTCCCCTGGATCATCAACCACGGCGGCGATGCTTTCCTCGCTCTCGGCCGGCCCAACAACGGCGGCACCAAAATATTTTCCGTTTCCGGCCACGTCAACCGTCCCGGCAACTACGAAGTCAGGTTGGGCACGCCGTTCGCGAAATTGCTGGAGATGGCGGGCGGCATGCGCGGGGGCAAAAGAATCAAGGCGGTCATTCCCGGCGGCTCCTCGGCCCCGGTGATACCCGGCGAGATCATGATGCAGACCGATCTGGACTTCGACTGCGTCGCCAAAGCGGGCTCGATGCTCGGTTCGGGCGCGGTCATCGTCATGGATGAGACCACCTGCATGGTGCGTGCGCTGGAGCGCCTGTCGTATTTCTATTTCGAGGAGTCCTGCGGCCAGTGCACGCCCTGCCGCGAGGGCACCGGCTGGATGTACCGCGTGGTCCACCGCATAGAACACGGAAAAGGGCGGCAGGAAGACCTGGATCTGCTCAGCAACGTGGCCGATAACATCGCCGGCCGCACCATCTGCGCCCTGGGTGATGCCGCGGCGGGGCCGGTGAAAAGTTTCGTCAAGCACTTTCGCGAGGAGTTCCAGTACCACATCGACCACAAGCGCTGCATGGTGAACGTGCCCGGGGGCTATTTCACCGTTTCGAACCCGTCGGCCGGGCGGGCGGCCTGATAACAGCATGCCAAAACTGGAAATAGACGGCAGGCAGATCGAGGTGCGCGACGGCGCCACCGTGATGGACGCGGCCAATGCGCTCGGCATCGCCATTCCGCATTTCTGCTACCACAAGAAACTGTCCATCGCCGCCAACTGCCGCATGTGCCTGGTGCAGGTGGAGAAGGCGCCCAAGCCGATGCCGGCCTGTGCCACTCCGGTGGTTGAAGGCATGAAGGTGTTTACCGAATCCGAGTACGCCAGGACCGCGCAAAAATCGGTGATGGAGTTCCTGCTGATCAACCACCCGCTCGACTGCCCGATTTGCGATCAGGGCGGCGAGTGCCAATTGCAGGATCTCGCGGTGGGTTATGGCAAGAGCGCTTCGCGCTATCGGGAAGAAAAGCGCGTCGTGTTTCACAAGAATATCGGCCCATTGGTGTCGATGGAAGAAATGAGCCGTTGCATCCATTGCACCCGCTGCGTGCGCTTCGGCCAGGAGATCGCCGGCGTGATGGAACTCGGCATGATGGGGCGCGGCGAGCATGCTGAAATCGTGTCCTTCGTCGGGCGTTCGGTCGATTCCGAGCTTTCCGGCAACATGATCGACCTGTGTCCGGTGGGCGCGCTCACCAGCAAGCCGTTCCGCTACGGCGCCCGCACCTGGGAACTGGCGCGCAGGAAATCGGTGAGCCCGCACGACAGCCTGGGCTCGAACCTGATCGTGCAGGTGATGGCGAACAAGGTCATGCGGGTGCTGCCGCTCGAGAACGAGGAGTTGAACGAGTGTTGGCTCTCCGACCGGGACCGTTTCTCCTACCAGGGCTTGAATGCCGCCGATCGCCTGACCCAGCCCATGCTCAAGATCGACGGCAAGTGGCGCGAAGCCAACTGGCAGGAAGCGCTGGCCGCGGTCGCCAAAGGCCTGAAAAACGTGCGGACGCAGCATGGACCGGAGACGCTGGGCGCGCTGGCCGCGCCGCACTCGACGCTGGAAGAGCTCTACCTGTTGGGCAAGCTGATGCGCGGCATCGGCAGCCAGAACATCGACTTCCGCCTGCGCCAAATGGATTTTTCGGCCGATGCGAAGCGAACCGGCGCACCCTGGCTCGGCATGAAGGTGGCGGATATCAGCCGTCTCGATCGCGTGCTGGTCGTCGGCTCCTTCCTGCGCATGGACCATCCGCTGGTTGCCAGCCGCATGCGCCAGGCCGCCAAGCGCGGGCAGCAGGTCAACCTCATCCATGCCACGGACGACGATCTGTTGATGACCGTGGTCAACAAGGCCATCGTGCCGCCGCAAGCGTTGCCGGACATGTTGGCGCAGGTGGTGAAAGCGGTGGCCGAATTGAAACAGAAACCCGTGCCTGCGCCGCTGGCCGGGATCGGGGTCGGCGATGCCGC
Source organism: Betaproteobacteria bacterium (assembly GCA_004298385.1). Classification (GTDB taxonomy): domain Bacteria; phylum Pseudomonadota; class Gammaproteobacteria; order Burkholderiales; family SG8-39; genus 2-12-FULL-64-23. The sequence goes on from SCTX01000086.1 coordinate 4,969, forward strand.
GAAAAATATTGCCGCCAGCCTGAACACCGGCGCGAACACGGGCGTTTTCCTCGGCAATCTGGCCGGGCAGCACCCGCAGGCGGCGCAACTGCAACTGCTGGCGCAGGAACTGGCGGGACTATTGGGCGCGGGAGTCGGCTTTTTTGGTGAGGCCGCCAACAGCGTCGGCGGTTACCTGGCCCAGGCTGTGCCCGGGGCGGGTGGCCTGAACGCGGCCGCCATGCTCGCCGCGCCACGTAAAGCCTACGTCCTGCTGAACACCGAACCGGAGCTCGATTGCAATGATCCGCGCGCGGCGATCAAGGCCATGCACGCGACCGAATTCGTGATTTCCCTGTCCGCGTACAAGGGATACGCCCTCGAATACGCCAATGTGATGCTGCCGATCGCGCCGTTTACCGAAACTTCGGGCACATTTATCAATGCCGAAGGCCGCATGCAAAGCTTCAACGGCGTGGTCAGACCCTTGGGCGACGCGCGCCCGGCGTGGAAAGTGCTGCGCGTGCTCGGCAACCTGCTCGGTATCAAAGGCTTCGATTACGACAGCAGCGAACAAGTACGCGACGAGATCGCTAGGCCGGACGAAGTCGCGGCCAAACTCGACAACCGCTTGAGCGGAATTGCACTGCAGATTCCTCCGGCCGCTGTGGCGGGCCTGCAGCGGGTGGCCGATGTGCCCATCTATTTCAGCGACGCAATCGTTCGCCGCTCCGCAGCGCTGCAGCAAACGAGCGCTGCCGCGCTGCCACGCGCCTGGATGCATGCCGCGCTGCTGGACAAGCTCGGCCTGAAAGCAGGGCAGGCGGTAAAGGTGCGTCAGGGCGACGGCGAAGCCGTGGTGAACGCCGCGCGCGACGACCGCTTGCCGCTCGGCTGCGTGCGCCTTGCCGCGGGGCACCCGGCGACGCGTGATCTGGGCCCGATGGCGGGCGACATCAGCGTGGAGCCGCAGTGATGGCGACGGTGATGGAGCTTTACGCCAAGATTATTGCGCTAGGGCTCGAATTCGCCCAGGGCATGCTTGGTCCCGCATTGGGTGCGGCCGTTTTCACCTTGGTCAAGACCTCGGTTCTGATCATGCTCATCGTCGCGCCGCTGCTCGGCGCCGTGGCCTACTTGACGCTGCTCGAGCGCAAGGTCATCGGCTACATGCAGGTGCGCATCGGCCCCAACCGCGTCGGCCCCCTGGGCTTGCTGCAGCCGATCGCCGACGGCATCAAGCTGGTATTCAAGGAAATCATCATCCCGTCCGGCGCCGACAAGGTTTTGTTCGTGCTGGCGCCGGTGATCACCCTCACGGTGGCGATGGCCGCGTGGGCGGTGGTTCCGTTCAGCCCGCAGGTGGTCCTGGCCAACGTCAACGCCGGGTTGCTCTACGTGCTCGCCATCACCTCGATGGGCGTGTACGGCATCATCGTCGCCGGCTGGGCGTCGAATTCGAAATACGCCTTCCTCGGCGCCATGCGCGCGGCGGCGCAGATCGTGTCCTACGAGATTGCCATGGGCTTTGCCCTGGTGTGCGTGCTGATGGTGTCGCAGAGCCTGAATCTTACCGACATCGTCGACGGCCAGGTCAAAGGCCGTTTTGCCGACATGGGGCTGAATTTCCTGTCGTGGAACTGGCTGCCGCTTGCGCCCATGCTGCTGGTGTATTTCATCTCCGGCGTGGCCGAGACCCAGCGCGCGCCGTTCGACATGGCCGAGGGCGAATCGGAGATCGTCGGCTTCCACGTGGAGTATTCGGGCATGCTGTTCGGCGTGTTTTCCATGGGCGAGTACGCCAACATGATCCTGGTCGCGTTCCTCACCGCCATCATGTTCTTCGGCGGCTGGGCCGCGCCGCTCGACAGCCCCATCCTCAACCTCGTCCCCAGCCCGGTGTGGCTGCTGGGCAAGGTACTGTGCATACTGATCCTGTTCCTGTGGTTCCGCGCCACCTTCCCGCGCTATCGCTATGACCAGATCATGCGCCTTGGCTGGAAAGTGTTCATTCCGCTGACTATCGTGTGGCTGGTGTTGATAGCCGCATGGATGCAGACGCCGTTCTCGATCTGGAAGTGACCGCTCATGGCCGAGAAAATTCGCGATTTCTTCAAGAGCTTCCTGCTGCTGGAACTGCTCAAAGGCATGGCGGTCACTGGACGGCATCTGTTCTCGCGCAAGATCACGGTGCAGTATCCGGAGGAGCGCACGCCGCAGTCGCCGCGCTTTCGCGGCCTGCACGCATTGCGCCGCTACCCCAACGGCGAGGAACGCTGCATCGCCTGCAAGCTGTGCGAAGCGGTGTGCCCGGCGCTGGCGATCACCATCGAGTCGGAACAGCGCGCCGACGGCACGCGCCGGACCACGCGCTACGACATCGACCTGAACAAATGCATTTTCTGCGGCTTCTGCGAGGAGTCGTGCCCGGTCGATTCCATCGTCGAAACGCGCGTTCTCGAATACCACGGCGAGAAACGCAGCGACCTGCATTACACCAAGGAAATGCTGCTCGCGGTAGGTGACCGCTACGAAGCGGAGATTGCCCGCGACCGCGCCAGCGACGCGCAATACCGGTGATGAACGCATGAACATCGAAGCCGTACTTTTCTACTTATTCGCCGCGGTCCTGCTGATCGCGGCGCTGCGCGTCATCACCGCGCGCAATCCGGTGCACGCGGCGCTCTACCTGGTGCTCGCGTTCTTCACCGCGGCCGCCATCTGGATGCTGCTGCGGGCCGAGTTCCTGGCGATCGTCCTGGTGCTGGTCTACGTCGGCGCGGTGATGGTGCTGTTCCTGTTCGTGGTGATGATGCTCGATATCAACCTCGACCGGCTGCGCGAAGGTTTTTGGAGTTACCTGCCGCTCGGGGCCACGGTGGGCGCGCTGATGGTGATCGAGATGGCGCTGGTGCTGGGTGGCAGGTACTTCGACACCGCGCACCTGCCCAACCCGGCCGATCCGGGCGCCGGCTACAGCAACACCAAGGAGCTCGGCCGCATCCTCTACACTGACTACGTCTATCCGTTCGAGCTCGCGGCGGTGATCCTGCTGGTCGCGATCGTCGCGGCGATCGCGCTCACGCTGCGCCGGCGCAAGGACAGCAAGCGCCAGAACCCGGCCGCGCAGGTCGCGATCAAGCGCGCCGACCGCGTGCGCCTCATTTCGATGCCCTCAGAAAAGAAAGAAGGCTGATCGTGCCCTCGCTATCCTTGCCCGTGCTGTCGCTCGCGCACTTCCTGATACTCGGCGCGCTGCTGTTCGCCATCAGCATCGTCGGCATTTTCCTCAATCGCAAGAACGTGATCATCCTGCTGATGGCAATCGAGCTGATGCTGCTGGCGGTGAACCTGAACTTCATCGCCTTCTCCTACTATTTGCACGACATTTCCGGGCAGGTGTTCGTGTTTTTCATTCTGACCGTGGCGGCGGCCGAGTCGGCCATCGGCCTGGCCATCCTGGTGGTGCTATTCCGCAATCTCGCCACCATTAACGTCGACGACCTGAACGCATTGAAGGGCTGAGGCATGGCAATGGGCAAGGGGCACTGGGTGAAGGTTAGACAAGCGGCGGCGCCGGGCCGGCCCGTCGCCCGTCGCCCGTCACCCATCACAACAATATGACATCGATGCAACAACTCTACCTGCTGGTGCCGCTGGCGCCCCTCGCCGGAGCGCTGATCGCCGGCCTTGGCGGCCGCGCCATCGGCCGCGCCGGCGCCCATTGGGCGGCCATCCTCGGGGTGACGGTCGCGTTCTTCGCTTCGGTGGCGATCTTCTTCGACGTGCTGAACGGCAATATCTTTAACGGCAGCGTCTACACCTGGCTGACCTCGGGCGAGACGCGCTTCGAGATTGGCTTTCTCATCGACCGGCTGACGGCGCTGATGATGGTGGTGGTTACCTTTGTCTCGCTCATGGTGCATGTCTACACCATCGGTTACATGGCGGACGATCCGGGCTACCAGCGTTTCTTCGCCTATATTGCGCTATTCACCTTCTCCATGCTGATGCTGGTGATGGCGAACAACTTCGTGCAACTGTTCTTCGGCTGGGAGGCGGTGGGCCTGGTGTCGTATTTGCTGATCGGCTTCTGGTACACCCGGCCGACGGCCATCTACGCCAACCTCAAGGCCTTCCTGGTGAACCGTGTCGGCGACTTCGGCTTCTTGCTCGGCATTGGCCTGATCCTGGCCCATTTCGGCACGCTCGATTACGCCGCCGTGTTCGCGCAATCACCGGGCATGGTCAAGACCAGCATCGAGATCATCCCCGGCGCGCCCTGGCTGCTGCTATCGGTGATCTGCATTTGTCTCTTCATCGGCGCTATGGGCAAGTCGGCGCAGTTTCCGCTGCATGTCTGGCTGCCCGACTCGATGGAAGGCCCGACGCCGATCTCGGCCCTGATCCATGCCGCGACCATGGTGACGGCGGGCATTTTCATGGTGTCGCGCATGTCGCCGCTGTTCGAGCTGTCCGAGGCGGCCCTGTCCTTCGTGCTGATGATCGGCGGCATCACCGCCTTCTTCATGGCGCTCGTCGCCGTGGTGCAGTACGACATCAAGCGCGTCATCGCCTATTCGACCCTGTCGCAGTTGGGCTATATGACCGTGGCGCTGGGCGCCTCCGCCTATTCGGTCGGCATGTTCCACCTCGCCACCCACGCTTTCTTCAAGGCGGTGCTGTTCCTTGGCGCGGGCTCGGTGATCATCGCGCTGCACCACGAGCAGGACATGCGCAAGATGGGCGGATTGCGCAAGTACATGCCGATCACCTATCTCACCATGCTTATCGGCGCGCTCGCGAACGCCGGGCTGCCGCCGTTCGCCGGCTTCTTCTCCAAGGACTCGATCCTGGAAGCGGTGCACCTGTCGCATACCCCCGGCGCGGGCTTCGCCTACCTGATGGTGCTGATGGGCGTGTTCGTCGGCGGGCTGTATTCTTTCCGCCTGATTTTCTACACCTTCCACGGCAGGGAACGCTTCGGCGCGCATGACGCCGGCCACGCCGCCGCGACCGGGCATGGCCACGCCGCCGGACACAGCCATGCGCCGCAGGAATCGCCCTGGGTGGTGACCCTGCCGCTGGTATTGCTCGCGATTCCGTCGGTCGCCGCCGGCTGGACCATAGGCACGGTGCTCTACGGCGGCTATTTCGGCTCCGCCATTTTCATCGCCCCGCAACACGAAGGCCTCGCCGAAATGGCGAAGGAATTCCACGGCGTGATCGGCATGATGCTGCACGGACTCACCACCCTGCCGTTCTGGTTCGCGCTCGCCGGCGCCACGACCGCCTGGTATCTGTACATCGTGCGCCCCGAGCTGCCCGCCGTGCTGCGGCAGAAGGCCGGCGTGCTCGTCACCATCCTGGAAGAAAAGTACGGTTTCGACCGCTTCAACGACTGGTTCTTTGCCGGCGGCGCGCGCGCCATCGGCGGCGGCTTCTGGAAAATAGGCGACGTGACCGTCATCGACGGCCTCATGGTCAACGGCTCGGCGCGCGTGGTGGGCTGGATCGCGAGCCTGGTGCGCCTGTTCCAGTCCGGCTACATCTATCACTACGCCTTCACCATGATCATCGGGGTATTCGTGCTGCTGACGCTGTGGTTCGGCCAGGCCTAAAGGACAGACGATGACTTCCGCTCCCTGGCTCAGCCTCAGCATCTGGATCCCGATCCTGTTCGGCCTCGCGGTGCTCGCGTTCAGCGACCGCCACGCCGCGCAGGTTCGCCAGATCTCGCTGATCGGCGCCTTGCTCGGCCTGGCCGCGAGCCTGCCGCTTTACGCGGGCTTCAACATCCAGACGAGCGCGATGCAGTTCGTCGAAATTTCGACCTGGATTCCGCGCTTCAACATTCACTACCACCTCGGCGTCGACGGCATTTCGGTGCTGTTCATCCTGTTGAACAGCTTCATCACGGTGCTGGTGGTGCTCGCCGGCTGGGAGTCGATCAAGCAGCGCGTGGCGCAGTACATGGCGGCCTTCCTCATCATGTCGGGCCTGCTGAACGGCGTGTTCGCCGCCCTGGACGCGATGCTGTTCTACGTGTTCTTCGAGGCGACGCTGATCCCGATGTACCTGGTGATCGGGGTCTGGGGCGGGCCCAACCGCGTCTACGCGGCGGTGAAGTTCTTCCTCTACACCCTGCTCGGGTCGCTCCTGATGCTGGTCGCCTTCCTCTACCTATTCGACAAGTCTGGGGGCAGTTTCGCTATCCTCGACTGGCACAAGCTGCCGCTCGCGCTGACGCCGCAGATTCTGCTGTTTGCCGCGTTCTTCCTCGCGTTCGCGGTGAAGGTGCCGATGTGGCCGGTGCATACCTGGCTGCCCGATGCCCACGTCGAGGCGCCCACCGGCGGCTCCGCGGTGCTGGCGGCGATTCTGCTCAAGCTCGGCGCCTACGGCTTCATCCGCTTCTCGCTGCCGGTGCTGCCCGACGCGAGCCATGCGCTCGCCGGTTTCATGATCACGCTGTCCTTGATCGCGGTGGTGTACATCGGCCTGGTGGCGATCGCGCAGACGGACATGAAGAAGTTGATCGCCTACTCTTCGATCGCGCACATGGGTTTCGTCACCCTCGGCTTCTTCATTTTCAGCGCCTACGGCATCGAAGGGGCGCTGATCCAGATGGTGTCACACGGCTTCGTCTCGGCCGCCATGTTCCTGTGCGTGGGCGTGATGTACGACCGCATGCACAGCCGCAACATCGCCGACTACGGTGGCGTGGTCAATACCATGCCCAAGTTCGCCTCGCTGATGATGCTGTTCGCCATGGCCAACTGCGGGCTCCCGGCCACCAGCGGCTTCGTCGGCGAATTCATGGTCATCATGGGCGCGTTGAAGCACAATTTCTGGATCGGTTTCCTTGCCGCGACTACGTTGATCTTCGGCGCGGCCTACACCCTGTGGATGTACAAGCGCGTGATCTTCGGCGCCGTAGCCAACGACCATGTGGCCGCGTTGAAGGATATCGGCGCGCGCGAATTCCTGGTGCTGGCGCTGCTTGCGATCGCCGTGCTCGGCATGGGGCTGTATCCGCTGCCATTGACCGAGGTCATGCACGCCTCGGTCAATGACCTTTTGAAACACGTTGCGGCGAGCAAGCTGTAAGGCCCATCCATGAATTTCAACATGCCCAGTCTGCTGCCCGCCTACCCCGAGATCTTCCTGCTGATCATGGTCTCGGTCGTCCTGGTGGTGGATCTGTTCCTGCCGCAGCGGCTGCGCTACATCACTTATGCCCTCTCGCAGCTGACGCTGCTCGGCTGCGCCTTGCTCACGGTCGACGTCGCCTTCCTCACCGCGGGCCGGATCACGCCCACGTTCGGCAATATGTTCGTCGCCGACCTGATGGGGCATGCGCTGAAGCTCGGCGCCTACATCGCCGTGGCCACGACCCTCGTCTATTCGCGCGCCTACCTCGCCGACCGCGGGCTGTGGAAGGGCGAGTTCTTCGCGCTGGTGCTGTTCGCGCTGATGGGCATGATGGTGATGATCTCGGCCAACCATTTCCTGACGCTTTACCTCGGCCTGGAGCTGCTGTCGCTGTCGCTCTACGCCCTGGTCGCGCTCAACCGCGACTCGGCGTTGTCGACCGAGGCGGCGATGAAATACTTCGTGCTCGGCGCGCTCGCCTCCGGGCTGTTGCTGTACGGCATGTCCATGATCTACGGCGCCACCGCTACGCTCGACATTTCCCAGGTGGCGAAAGCGATCGCCAGCGCGAATCCCAACAAGATCGTGCTGACTTTCGGCTTGGTGTTCCTCGTCTCCGGGATGGCATTCAAGCTGGGCGTGGTGCCGTTCCATATGTGGATCCCCGACGTCTACCACGGCGCGCCCACCGCGATGACCCTGATGATCGGCTCCGCGCCCAAGCTGGCCGCGTTCGCCATGGCGATGCGCCTGCTGGTCAACGGGCTGCTCGATCTGGCGGTGGACTGGCAGCAGATGCTGGTGATCCTGTCGGTGCTGTCGATGGCCGTGGGAAATCTCGCCGCGATCGCGCAGACCAACATCAAGCGCATGCTCGCCTACTCGACCATTTCGCACATGGGTTTCATGCTGCTGGGCCTGTTGGCCGGCGTGGTCAACGGCAACCTGCTGAACGCGGTCGATGCCTACAGCGCGGCCATGTTCTACGTCGTGGTCTACGTGCTGACGACCCTGGGATCCTTCGGCATGGTGATGCTGCTGTCGCGCGCCGGCTTCGAGGCGGAGAATCTGGACGACTTCAAGGGCTTGAACGCGCGCAACCCGTGGTACGCTTTCATCATGCTGCTTCTGATGTTCTCGCTCGCCGGGGTGCCGCCCACGGTGGGCTTCTACGCCAAGCTGTCGGTGCTGCAGCCGCTGCTCGCGGCGGAGATGACCTGGCTCGCGGTGGTGGCGGTGCTGTTCTCGCTGATCGGCGCCTTCTATTATCTGCGCATCGTCAAGCTCATGTACTTCGACGAGCCGACCGACAACGCGCTGATCGAGCCGAGCATGGACATGAGCGTGCTGATCTCGGTCAACGGCCTCGCGGTGCTCGCGCTCGGCGTCATGCCGCAGTCGCTGATGGCGCTGTGCTATATTTCCATTAAGTCCCTGTGAACCCGGGCGCGGGCGCGCTGCCGCAGCGCGCCGCTTCCCCGCAGCCGATACGCCCGCGCACAGGCTTACCTGCCAATCCCGCCGGGAGCCATCGATGAATTTCGTGCAGCGTCTCGAACGCGCGTGGGCCGCCGCCGACAGCCTGCTTTGCGTCGGCCTCGACCCGGACACCGCGCGGCTGCCCGAACACCTTGCCGGCGCCCGCTATCCGCTATTCGAATTCAGCCGGGGGATCGTCGACGCCACCGCCGACCTGGTGTGCGCGTTCAAGCCGCAGATCGCCTACTACGCGGCCGCGCGCGCCGAAGACCAGCTCGAAATGACCATAGCTCACATTCGCCGGCACCATCCCGGGATACCGGTCATTCTCGACGCCAAGCGCGCCGACATAGGAAGCACGGCCGAGATGTATGCAAGGGAAGCGTTCGAACGCTACCAGGCCGACGCGGTCACGGTGAATCCGTATCTGGGGTTCGATGCGCTGGCGCCGTTTCTGAACGTCAAGGACAAGGGCGTGATTGTCCTGTGCCGGACCTCCAATCCCAGCGCCCGCGACGTGCAGGACCTCGATAGCGCGGGCAGGAAACTGTATGAAATCATCGCCGAAAAAGCGGCGCGCGACTGGAACGCGAACGGCAACGTGCTGCTGGTGGTGGGGGCGACTTACCCCGAGGAGTTGGCCCGGATCCGCGCCATCGTCGGCGACATGCCGATACTGGTGCCGGGCGTGGGCGCGCAGGGCGGCGACGTCGCCGCCGTGGTGGCGAACGGCGCAACCGCGAACGGCGCCGGCCTCGTCATCAGCAGCTCGCGCGCGGTGCTCTATGCCGGCAGTGGCGAAGATTATGCCGCGGCCGCGAGGGCGGCGGCGCAGACCCTGCGCGATGAGATCAACTTCTGCCGCAAGGCGCTTCGATGAAGCACGGCGACATGACGGAGACGCTAGTCGCGAGCCAGACCGTATTCGAAGGCAGGCTCCTGCGGGTCAAATGCGATATGGTCAGCCTGCACGACGGCAAGCCGGCGACGCGCGAGTACGTCGAGCACAACGGCGCGGTGATGATCGTGCCGCTGCTGGATTCGGGCGAGCTGGTGATGGAACGTCAGTACCGCTATGTCCTCGGCCGGCACTGCCTCGAGTTTCCCGCCGGCAAGATCGATCCCGGCGAAGAGCCGCTCGCCACGGGCCGGCGCGAGTTGCTCGAGGAGACCGGCTATGTCGCCCGCGAATGGATCTATCTCACCACCATCCACCCGACCGTGGCCTATTCCACCGAGCGCATCCTGGTCTATCTCGCGCGCGGCCTCGAGCACCGCGGCAGCAAGCTCGACGAGGGCGAATTCCTCGAAGTGCTCACGCTGTCGCCGGCGGCGCTGCTCGAACTCGTGCGCAGCGGCGAGATCAGCGACGTGAAGACAGTGATCGGCGCGTTCTGGCTGGAGAAGCTGCTGCGCGGCGATTGGCGCGCCGGTCCCGCGTTGGCGTAGCCGCCGCGCGCAAGCCCAGGCCGGGAGCGGCACAGATGACGCTGACACGTAGGACGTTTCTGGGAGCCTGCGCGGCTTTGGCCATGACGCCGGGGCGGCCGGCACTCCCGGCCAAGGCCCTGCGCGTCGGCATGACCCCGGCGTTCCTGCACACCCAGCACGGCCTGCTCGCCGAATGGCGCGGATACATGGAGGCAAAACTCGATCGTCCGGTGGAAATCGTGCAGCGCGACAGCTACCGCGAAACCATCGACCTGTTGCGGCTGGAGCAGCTCGATTTCTCATGGGTCTGCGCGTACCCGTATGTCTACCTCAGAAAACAGGTACGCCTGGTAGCGGTGCCGCTGTACCGAATGGAACCCTATTACCGCGCCTACCTCATCGTTTCGGCAAAATACGCGCACCTCCAAAGTCTGTCGCAGTTGCGCGGAAAGGTATTCGCTTACGCCGACCCGTATTCGAACACGGGCTATCTTGTGCCGCGCTACCAGTTGCGCACGATGGGCGAAGATCCGGCGAAATTCTTCGCCAGGACGTTCTTCACCTATTCGCACCACAAGCTCATCCAGGCAGTGGCCGACGGGCTCGCGCATGGCGGTTCGGTGGACGGCTACGTGTGGGACTCGTTGGATGCGCTCAAACCGGAGATCACGCGCCGCACCTTGCTGGTGAGCCAGTCGCCGGAGTTCGGCTTTCCACCCGTTGTCGCTCGCCGCGGCGTGGCAGACGAGGATTTTGCCGCTGTGCAGAAGATGCTTGTCATGATGCGTTACGATCCGCGCGGCAAGGCGCTGCTGCAACGGCTCAATCTGAATGGTTTCATCCTCGGTCACCCCGATCTCTACGACAAGGTGGCCGAGATGATGCGCGCATTTGGTGAAGACTGAGCAATAGGGCAGTCGATGCGCTTCTTGCTCAATCTGAGCTTTCGTTACAAAGTGCCGTTATGGGGAAGCCTGTTGATCGTCGCTACTGCCGCGATCATCTCGAGCACGCTGCTGCTGCGCTCATACGAGGAGCTGAAAAGCGACCTGCTGCGCGATGCCACGGGGCAGGGCCGGACCATGGCCACCACCCTGTTTCCGGCCATCCTGCATGACCAGGTGTGGCGGGCGTACGAAATCATCAAAGCGCCGTTCGGCCGGGAATCCGGGGACAGTCCGGGGCAGGCGGAAGCCTTCGTCGTGCTCGACCGGCGCTGGCAAGTGTATGTCTCGACCGATCCGGAGAGCTTGCCGATGCTTGCGGACTTCCGGCGCCTGGCGCCTGAATACGCGGCCCTGGCGGAGATCATCGCCCAGCCGGGCAGCGAAACCAGGCTGCTCGAGCCGGATGGCTCCGAACACCTGTTCATGGCCACGCCGATCCGCGAAGAGCAGGCGCATCTCGGAACGCTGGTGCAGATCTACTCGAAGAAAGTGCTGCACTCGCGTTTTCTGAAAAGCGCCGAACAGGCGGCGCTGATCGCGCTTCTGGTAACCGTGCTGTTGCTGCCCCTGGGATGGTACTGGGGTCAGCGCACGGCCGTCCCGTTGGTGCGGCTCACCGAGCGCATGGAAGAACTGGGCCGGCGCCTGCCGGACGATCTTGCGCCGGAGTTATACGATTACCAGGACGAGCTCGGGCGGCTGTACCGTGCCTACAACCGCACGCTGCAGGAATTGCGCGAGAAGGAGCAGATCGAGCGCCAGATGATCCATTCCGAACGCCTGGCCGCGATCGGCAAATTGACGGCGGGAATCGCGCATGAAATCAACAATCCGCTGCTCGGCATGCTCACGGCGCTCGATACCCTGCGCCGTCATGGCGAGCTGAGCCCGCGTACGCTGAAGACCCTGACGCTGCTCGAGCGCGGCTTGCTGCAGATCAAGGAGACCGTCGGCGCGCTGCTGGTGGAGGCGAAGGTAAAAAGCCGGGACCTCGCGCCCCAGGACGTGGAGGATGTGCGCACGCTGATCGAACCGCAAGCGCGCGAGCAGGGCGTGAGCCTGCGCTGGGACAACCGCTTGGAGGCGCCGCTGCCGCTGCCGTCGTCCTCGGTGCGCCAGGTGCTGATCAATCTGCTGCTTAACGCCGTGCAGGCATCCGCGCCGGGAGGCGAGGTCAGCGTCGCCATCACGGCCGCCAGCGCGACATTGTCGATGGTCGTGGTCAATGGCGGGCAGGTCCTGACCGAAATGCAGACCGCCCACCTGTTCGAGCCCTTTGCCAACGCGGACGCGCATGGCCATGGTCTGGGACTCTGGGTGTGCTATCAGATCGTGCGCCAACTCGGCGGCGACATCGCAGTGGAAAGCGAAGCGCACGATGGCGCTGGCCGGACTGCATTCAAGGTCGCTATTCCGCTTGGCACGCCCCGATGAGTACCGCGGTTCGGCCCCGGCTGTGCCTGATCGAGGACGACGAGATCGTCGGAGAGGCGCTTGCAGACCGCTTCGAACTGGAGGGATACGCCTGCGACTGGTTCCGTACCGGTGGCGAGGCAATATTGGAATTGCCGCGCCGGCATTACGATGTTGTGGTCAGCGACATCCACCTGCCGGATCTGTCGGGCGAGGCGCTGTTTGCCAGCGTGTCCCGGGAAATGGCGCCGCTGCCACCCTATATGTTCATTACAGGCTACGGCGAAATCGACCAGGCGGTCAGACTGCTCAAACTCGGCGCGACCGACTACATCACCAAGCCATTCGAAATCGAGGCGCTGCTGGAAAAAATCCGCAGCCTGACGGGCGCCAGCGCGCCAGAGGGCGAGGGTGCGCAGCTCGGCATCTCCCCGGTGATGCGGCAGCTCGAAGCGACGCTGGTGAAACTCGGCGCGACTGGCAGCAACGTGCTCATCACCGGCGAGCAGGGCGTCGGCAAGGAAAGGCTCGCATTCGCGCTGCACCGGCAGAGGTTCACAGACGGTTCGCGGCCGTTCATCGCGCTCAACTGCGGCGCTTTCGCCGAAAGCGCGCTGGAGTCGGAGTTATTCGGCAGGGAAAAGCCCGCTGCGGCCGGCGCGGCCCGGCTGCGCCAGGGTGTGTTCGAACTGGCGCACGGCGGGAGCCTGTTTCTGGACGAAATCGGCGATGTGCCGCCTGCGCTGCAAGGCAGGCTGCTGCGCGCAATCCGGGAGCGCATGGTGGTGCGCGTCGGCGGCGAGACGCGCGTTCCGGTCGATCTGCGCATTGTCTGCGCGACCCAGCAGGACCTCAAGCAGATGGTCGGGCGCGGCGAGTTCCGCGATGACCTCTACTATTACATCAATGTCGTCCGGCTGCATGTGCCGCCGCTGCGCGAGCGCAAGGAAGACATCATGTGGCTGGCGCAGCGCTTCCTCGATGAACATGCCAGACAGCGGCGCACCGGTACGAAAGCGCTCTCGGCGCGTGCCGAGAGCGTCATGCTCGACTATCCCTGGCCGGGCAATGTGCGCGAACTCAAGAGCGCGATCGAGCGCGCGTATTTGCTCGGTGCGCAGGGCGCCTTGCAGCCCGAAGCCCTGTTCGAAGAGCTTCCGCCCGCACTCGACACGACCAATGAGACCCTGGACGATCATCTCAGGGTTTTCGAACGCCAGTACATCCTGCGCGTGCTGGCGACGCATGAAGGGCACGGCCGCATTACGCGCGCCGCGGCGACCCTCGGGATCAGCCGCAAGAATCTTTGGGAAAGAATGAAGCGGCTCGGCATCCCGGCGGGCGGCGACGGCTGAATACCGCTGCATTGCGTTACTCCCCGGTAACGCTCCCGAGCAGGCATCCGGGTATTCCCCGGAACACTTGACCTGCGTCAAATCTCCCGGTCAGGCGCAGTTCAGGATTGCCGGGAATCAATTTCGGTTCCGCGAAGGGGGCATCCAGATGAAACTGACAAGACGCGAATTCCTCAAGGTGTCGGTCGTCGCCGCCGGCATGCTGGCCGCCGGGTGCGCGATGCAGCCGGTCACCAGCGCGATGGAGGTGCGCAAGGCCAGGCCGGCGGGCCTGGCCAAGGGCGAATGGGTGTCGACCGCCTGCCAGGGCTGCACCCAGTGGTGCGCGATTCAGATTTTCGTGCAGGACGGCCGCGCGGTGACGGTGCGCGGCAATCCCCTGTCCAAGACCAACCACGGCTTCACCTGCGTGCGCGGGCACCTGATCCCGCAGCAGACCTACGATCCGGACCGGATCAAAGTGCCGATGAAACGGACCAATCCGCTGAAGGGGCGCGGCGTCGATCCGAAGTTCGTGCCGATCAGCTGGGACGAGGCGCTCGACACCGTCGCCGACAAGATGATGGACCTGAGGAAAAACAACGAGGCGCACAAGCTCGCCTATATCCGCGGCCGCTATTCGCCCACGTCCACCGAGCTTCTTTACGGCACGCTGCCGAAGATTTTCGGAACCACGAATTATTTTTCCCACAGCGCCATCTGCGCTGAAGCGGAGAAAATGGGGCCGGGCCTGACGCAAGGGTTCTTCGGTTACCGCGACTACGATCTCGACAGCACCGAGTGTCTGGTCGCATGGGGCACCGATCCGCTCGCCTCCAACCGCATGGTTCCCAATGCCATCCGCCGCTTCGGCGAGATCCTCGCGCGCGGCAAGGTCATCGCGGTGGACCCGCGGCTGTCCAATGCGGCGGTCAAGGCGCACGAGTGGCTGCCGATCAAGCCGGGGACGGATGGCGCGCTGGCCGGCGCCATCGCGCACGTGCTGCTCGTCGAGGGCCTGTGGAACAAGACGTTTGTCGGCGATTTCAAGGATGGCAGGAATCTGTTCGTTGCCGGCAGGACCGTTGACGAAACCGCTTTCGCCGAGCGCGAAACGCACGGCCTCGTCAAGTGGTGGAACATCGAACTGAAGGACCGTACGCCGGCCTGGGCGGAGAAGGAGACGCTGATTCCGGCGGCCCAGACGATCCGCGTCGCGCGCAGCATGGGCAAGGCCGCGCCGAAAGTGGCGGTGTGGATGGGGCCGGGCGTGGCGATGAATCCGCGCGGCACCTACACCGCGATGGCGGTGCACGCGCTGAACGGCCTCGTCGGCTCGGTCGACGTCGAAGGCGGCATGCTGCAAAGCTCCAGCGTTCCGACCGGCAAATTCCCCAGCGCCGACGCCTACGTCGACGCCATCGCGAAAGGCGCGAGCAAGCACAAGAAACTCGACGGCCGCGGGGCAAAGGACATGCCGGCGATGATGAACGCGCGGCCCGGAAGCGGTGTGGTGACCAACAACATCGCCAACGGCATGCTCAAGGACCCGGGCGCGGTCAAGGTGCTGATCAGTTCCTGGAGCAATTTCAACTTTTCCTGCACCGAACCGGCGCGCTGGGACAGGGCGCTGGCCAAAGTGCCGTTTTTCGTCCACATGGTGACGAACGCATCCGAGATGACCCAATTTGCCGACATCGTGCTCCCGGCGACGCACAATTCCAGCGAGGGGTTCTCGATCGTCAGCAACATGGGCAACCTGCATGGTTACGCGACGATCCAGCAGCCGGCGGCAAAGCGCCTGTGGGACGTGAAGCAGGAAGAGACCGAGGTGGTCTGGCTGCTCGCCGAAAAACTCAAGGCCCGGGGTTTCCCCAACCTGTTCGACTACTACTCCAAGGAGTTCAAGGATCCGGAAACCGGCAGGACCCCGGCCAACGAGCGCGAATTCACCGAAATCGCGGCCAAGATCTCCAGTGCGCCTTTGTGGATGCCCAAGGAGCCGCTCAAGGGCGATGCGCCGATCAACGGTTGGGCCGATTTCCGCAAGAAAGGCATGTGGAGCGGTGCGAAATACAGTTTCAAGAAGGGCTGGGGCGGCAAGTTCGCTACCGCGACCAAGAAGTTCGAGTTCTACAGCGAGACGGCGAAGAAGGGCCTCGCCGAGCACGCGGCGAAATACCAGACTACGGTGGATGACATTCTCGCCGTCTCCGGCTACGTGGCGCGTGGCGAACAGGCGTTCGTGCCGCACTACGAGCCGCCCAAACGCCACGGCAGCGTTGCGGAGTATCCGTTCGAGTTCATCGACTACAAGTCGCGCCTCAACCGCGAGGGCCGTTCGCAGAATCTGCCCTGGTACCAGGAGATGAAAAAGGCCGACCCGGGCGACGTTTCCTGGGACGACGTGCTGAAAATGAACCCGGACGACGGCGCGAAGCTGGGCCTCAAGACCGGAGATTCGGTGAAGGTCTCCTCGGTTGCGGGCTCGATGATCACCAAGCTGAAACTCTGGGAAGGCGTGCGGCCCGGCACGGTCGCGAAGTGTTTCGGCCAGGGGCACTGGGCCTACGGTCGCGTTGCGGCCAAGGACTACGCCAAGGCCGAGCCGCGCGGCGGCAACAACAACGAGATCCTGGTCGACGACTACGATCGCCTGAGCGGCGCCACCGCGCGCAATGGCGGGTTCACCGGCGTGAGGATTCAGAAAGCCTAGTCCGCCGCACACCCGAATTGAAGGAGAGAACAAATGTCAAAGTTTGGAATGGTGATTGACCTGCAACGATGCGTCGGTTGCGGCTCCTGCACGATTGCTTGCAAGGCCGAAAACAACACGCGCAACCGCGCCGACGGACAGAGCCACAATTGGGCCGACCTGCTGATCAAGTCCGAGGGAACCTTCCCGAACGTGGCGCATGTGGTGATGCCGGTGCTGTGCAATCACTGCAGCGACGCCCCCTGCGTCGCGAATTGCCCGGTGACACCGAAGGCGATGTTCAAGACGCCGGAAGGCGTCACCATGCACGACCCGGCGCTGTGCATCGGCTGCCAGACGTGCCAGGGGTCGTGCCCCTATAGCAACGTCGAGCTCGACGGCAGGAGCCTGACTGGCGAATCCTACAGCGTGATCAGTTTCAACGCCAGGGAGCGCGACACGCAGCCGTATTGGGCCGACAAGGCCGAGATGATCCCGGGATGCACGGGCTCCGGCGCGGAAACCGCCAGACGGGCCGGAGCGGCGACGCCGGCGATGAACCAGTTCGCCGCCGGCGACGTGCAGCCGCTGCGCAAGCCCGGCGTGGTGGAGAAGTGCACCTTCTGTTATCACCGCACCAGCAACGGCCTGCAGCCGGCCTGCGTCGAAGCCTGCCCGGCCAAGGCGCGGATTTTCGGCGACCAGGACGACCCGAATTCCGCGATCGCCAAGGTGCTGAAGGCGCAGAAGTCAGTGCGCCTGCAAGAAGACAAAGGGACCCGGCCGAACGTGCATTACGTGGGCAAGTACAGCGCCAGGGCCTGATATCGCCGGGGCTAGTTTGTGTAATAAACTGGGGGCGGGCGAGGTCCGCCCTTCTTTTTTTCAGGAACCAGAATGACGCAATACGACCTCGACCGGGGAATCGCCCGCGAGAACTTGAGCCGCCTGCTCGCCGCCTGCTATTACCAGCCGGGCCCGGAGTTCGCGCAGGAGAAGGTGTTCGATTCGATGCTGGACGCGGCGGCGCACGTCCATCCTGAGCTTGCGGCGGATGCGCGGCGCCTCGGCGAGGACTACGCAGCCGAAGGCCACGACGTCCTACTGCTTGATTACACGCGGCTTTTCCTCGGTCCTAACCATATCGTCGCCAAACCTTACGGCTCGGTCTGGCTGGAAGGACAAAATTCGGTCATGGGCAATTCGACGATGGCGGTGTTGAAGCTGTATGAGGAAGGCGGCTTCGGCATGAGCGCGGAGTTCCGCGAAGCGCCCGACCACATCGCCGCCGAACTGGAGTTCCTTTATCTGCTGATTTACCGCGAAAACGAGGCCGCGCGCAATGGCGAGCCCGGAGCGCTGCGTGAAAAGGCGGAGTTGCGCCGGCGCTTCCTCGACGAACACCTCGGGCGCTGGGTCGGTCCGTTCACGGCGGCGGTGAGAGCCGGCGCGCAAAGCAGCTATTACCGCGAGCTTGCCGAGCTTACCGACCGATTCGTCAGCTTGGAGACAGGCAAGACCCGGGCATGCTGATTTCATGGCACGGTCCAACGCATTGGGCGGCGTAAGTTGATATATTGACCGCCATGGATTCGACGGCTGACAGGGAAGTGCTCGATACGGCGCTGACGCTGATTCATTCGCGCCAGCACATTTCACCCAAACGGCTCGGCGACCCCGGTCCCGACCCCGGGCAAATCGAGAACATCCTCGGCGCGGCGGGTGCAGCGCCGGATCACGGGCTATTGAACCCCTGGCGCCTGATCATCATCCCGCCGGAGCGGCGCCATCTTCTGGGCGAAGCCTTCGCCGAGGCGCTCACCGAGCGCGATGGCGCGGCGACCGAGGCGCAGAGGCAGGAGGCGAGGGCGAAAGCGTCCCGCGGCCCGTTCCTGGTCACGGTGGTGGTGCGTCTCGATCCCGAGCTGGGGCCGACCCATCCGCAGGAACGCATCGTTTCCGCGGGCTGCGCCATTCAGAACATGCTGCTCGTCGCCCATGCGCTTGGGTTCGGCGCGGGCCTGTCGAGCGGTAGGGCGCTGTACTCGAAGCAGATGAGGCTGCTGTTCGGACTGAGCGAGCATGAACAGCCGCTTTGCTTCATGACCGTGGGCACGGTGCACAGGCGCAAGCCTGCGCGGGCTAGGCCGGTGATGGCCGACTACACCTCCACCCTGTAACCGGGATTTGCCCGCTGCGGGCGCCGATGCCGGGCAAAAGGCTGCGCGCGCTGCCTTGTTTTTCCAGCGCGAGGTGTCGCAGTGTCGTGGTCCAGGACTTGTCTGGAAACGCTCAGCGCAACCCCCTCAGCCCTTTGGCGTACGCGGTTTCCACATCGCCGCTGCCTGCCACCGAAACGCGGAGATCCCTCAACTTCCCGTCGCTCAGGCGGTAGATCCAGCCATGGATGATCAGGTTGCGGCCGCGGCTCCAGGCGTCGCGCACGATGGTGGTCTGGGTCACGTGCCTGACCTGCTCGATGACGTTGAGCTCGCACAGCCGCTCCCAGCGGGCCGCCATGTCCATGCCCGGGGCAATCTGATCGGAATGCTTGTCGCGCACATCCTTGATGTGGCGCAGCCAGTTATCAATCAGGCCGAGGCGCTCCCCGGTCAGGGCGGCCTTCACGCCGCCGCAGCCATAATGGCCGCAGACGATGATGTGATTGACTTCCAGCACGTCGACGGCGAACTGGATGACCGAGAGGCAGTTCAGGTCGGTGTGGATTACGGCATTGGCCACGTTGCGATGAACGAACACCTCCCCGGGCTGAAGGCCTGTGATTTGGTTGGCCGGCACCCGGCTGTCGGAGCAGCCGATCCAGAGGTACTTCGGCGATTGGATGTCCGCCAGACGGCGGAAAAAATCGGGGTCCTGGGCCGTCATCTTTTCCACCCAGGCCCGATTGTTTTCAAACAACTGCGGAAGGTATTGCATCGGCGGCCCCCTATTTCCGGAAAATGCGACTGCGGCGGATCTTCTGGCGAAACGGTTCTTGCCGTGCCGTCGAACTGATCGCGACCACAGCCGAATGGCTGAGGAGGCGCTCCATTGAAATGGCGTAGAACTGCTCGGCCACCGCGCCGGTGTGCCCGATGGCCGTCCCCCCATATTGCGGACAGACTTCCTCGGCGGTCACCGACGGAGCCGCAAAGATGCCGATACCGGCCTGGCCGAAGGTCTTCATCAAGGCGCCATCATCGAATTGGCCGACAGTGCTCATGCAAAGTTCCGCGCAACTGCATATTGGCCGCAAAGCCAACACCCATGCGGCTCTCTGGCATGCTTGCGTCAGTATTTTGCGCTCCCCGGCGTGCGCGGGAACGGAATCACGTCGCGCACGTTGGCCAGCCCGGTAATGTAGGACACGGTGCGCTCGAAGCCGAGCCCGAAGCCGGCGTGCGGCACGCTGCCGTAGCGGCGCAGATCGCGATACCAGCCGTAATGATGCTTGTCGAGCTTGGCCTCGTCCATGCGCGCATCGAGCACCGCCAGGCGCTCTTCGCGCTGGCTGCCGCCGATGATTTCGCCGATGCCGGGCGCGAGCACGTCCATGGCGGCGACCGTCCTGCCGTCGTCGTTCAAGCGCATGTAGAACGCCTTGATCTCCTTCGGGTAGTTCATCAGCACCACGGGGCCGCCGACGTGCTTCTCCGCAAGGTAGCGCTCGTGTTCAGACTGTAGATCGATGCCCCATTTCACCGGGAACTCGAATTGTTGCTTCGCTTTTTCGAGGATGCCGATCGCCTCGGTGTAGTCCATGCGCACGAATTCCTTGTCGACGATGCCCTGCAGCTTATTGATGACGCCCTTCTCGACGCGCTCGTCGAAGAAGGCCATGTCGTCGGCGCGCTGCGCCAGCACCGCCGCGAGCACGTACTTGAGCAAGGCCTCGGCCAGGGTCGCGTCGTCGGCCAGATCGGCGAACGCGATCTCGGGCTCGACCATCCAGAATTCCGCCAGATGGCGGCTGGTGTTGGAGTTCTCGGCGCGGAACGTGGGCCCGAAGGTGTAGACCTTGGACAGCGCGAGGCAGTAGGTCTCGACATTGAGCTGGCCGGACACGGTGAGGAAGGCTTCGCGGCCGAAGAAGTCCTGCGCGTAATCGACCTTGCCCTCGGGCGTGCGCGGCAGATTCGCCAGGTCGAGCGTGGACACGCGGAACAGTTCTCCCGCGCCCTCGGCATCGGAGGCGGTGATGATGGGCGTGTTCACCCAAAGGAAGCCGTGCTCGTGGAAAAAGCGGTGGATGGCCTGGGCGATGGTGTGGCGCACGCGGGTGGTCGCGCCGACGACGTTGGTGCGCGGCCGCAGGTGCGCCACTTCGCGCAGGTACTCCATGGTGTGCGGCTTGGGCTGGATCGGATAGGTATCGGGATCCTCAATCCAGCCGACCGCCTCGATTTCGCCCGCCTGCATTTCGAATGGCTGGCCCTTGGCCGGGGACGGCACGATCGTGCCGGTCGCCTCCACCGCGCAGCCCGCGGTGAGACGCAAGACTTCATCGGTGTAATTCGCCAGCGTATTAGGCGCCACCACCTGCACCGGATGAAAGCACGAGCCGTCGGAAACATGGATAAAGGAAATCCCGGCCTTGGAGTCGCGCCGGGTGCGGACCCAGCCTTTGAGCGTGACCGGCGTGTCTGCGGGGGCGCGGCCGGAGAGAATGTCGGCGCAGGTACGGATGGTCATTTAGGGGCTGATGCGCTCGCGGCTTAAAACCCTCTGCGCTCAATTCCTGAACAGATGTTCGGGACCGCCTGCGCCAGCGGTTCTTTCATAGACGCCCTTGTCGACTTTCTTGTACTGCGTAAGACCGGACTGCCGGATCTTGCTCTCTGACAGCGACCAGGTGCCGCCCAAGGCAACCTTGCTGATGCGGCGTTCACATGGCTGACCGCAGCTCGGGCAGGAGGTGAGCTTGGCGTCGGCCAGGCGCTGGATCACCTCGAACCCACCGTTGCATTTTTCGCAGTGGCCCGATGTGGGGGCGTATTCGTAGATCGGCATGAGCGGATTTTACAGCGGACGGGAAGGACCGTGTGCGGTTTGCGGCTGGCGCGGCCCGGCTACGCCCGCGCGCCCGTTCAGCCCATGCTCAGCTTCAGCGCCGCCGCGACGAGGGTGAGGATTCTCATTGGCCTGAGGAAGCGTATTACGGAATGAATCGGGTCCGCACTCCGTAACGCTCGTAAATCGGCAGCGCGCGCCGGTCGCAGGTAAAGAGTTCGGCGCCGCAGCCGGCGGCAGTCGCGGCCACAAGCGCGTCGTATGCCGACCCGCCGGCCACTCCTCGGTCCGGCAATTGGACGATGAAAGTTCTATAAGCCGTTGTGCTCAAGCGCAGGAACGGCCGGGAAAACCTCGCCTTCAGAAAATCGCGAACCAAGGCGCCGGAAACCCGGTGAGGGGGAGGCAATCTGGTAAGTACAGAGTAGGTTTCAAGCGCGCAATGTTCGACGAGAAGCAAACCTTCGTCGAGTGCGTGTCGTGCTGCCTCGTGACTGTCGTGCCAGGAAGCGAAAGCGGCGATCACCAGGCTGGTGTCAGCCGCCTTCAACGCCTGACGCGCTCCAGAGTATCGCGAACCTGTTCCGCGCTAAGCGCCGGCAGTTTGGTGTCCGGCACCGCAACCACGCCTTTGCCGCGCTTTTTCAGTTGCACCGGCGTCGCCGCGATCTCGATCTCCAGGCGGCCGTCACCCGCCCGGATGTCCAAGGCCTGGCCGGGTTTCAAACCCAGGGTCTGGCGTAGCGCTTTGGGGACGACGATGCGGCCGGCGGCATCAAGAGTGGCTTTCATGGCATTTAGATTGCCATAAAAATGGCAGATTTACAACCATGTTCCACCATATTCCGCAAGGCCAAGCTGACTGCCTTGGACGCATTCCTGCTCGACTTCCGGGTCATGCTTTTCGACGAGACGGCAACACGCGAGGCCGGCCGGGAAGCCAGTATCTGCGCTGGTCTCCGATGATCTGCCCTATGAGACCGCGGATTTTCGTTATGCCTAAAATGCCTGCACTTTAGGTATAACGAGTGCACGCTCAGCCCAGGTTCAGCTTCAGCGCCGCCGCGACGAGGGGCTTGGTGTTGGCGTGCGACTCCCACTGAACCATGCGTGCCATCTTCCAACTCGGATACTTGCCGGTCGGGCGGCTGCGGGAACGCGAGACGACGCGGCGCGAGCGACGTTCGCTGGCTTCGGGAAAGACAATCACAACGGCGGGCTGCGCCAGCCGCGACAAAATAGAATTAACGGTCATCGGTAGCTCCCCTTATCAAGTCAGGCATGTCCTGTGCCATCAAGGGCACCGGCCATACTGGACAGGCGGTATTGCTCAAGGGAGCGTTGCGAACCGAAAATAGGTATAAAATCATCAAATACGATGCAAAGATAGCACCAAAATAGGGCGGAATTGCGCCGGAGGCCTAAATTGAAAGACGAGTGGCAACAGCAGGCGACCAGGATATTGAAGGTTGAACTTGTCCGGCAGGACGTCGGCTACAAAGGACTGTCTGGCAAGTTGGCCCAGTTGGGGATTGAGGAAAGTCCCCGGCAACTCGCCAATAAAATCAACAGAGGAACCTTCAGCTTTGTGTTTTTGCTGAAGTGCCTGAAGGCGCTGGGCGTAACGGAGATTCGGCTATCCTAGAGCCGAACCGTCGTCACTTTGAAGCATGAGCCCCGGCGATTGCAGTCTCGAGCGCGTCCCGCACGGCATCTTTCCCGTTGCCATTCGCGACTACCGATTTCCATACTCGTTTCTCGACGAGGCTCGGCGCCCGGTCAATTGCACCCAATGGCTCGATTCCCATTGCGGTCAGCCGGTCGACCAGTTCGCCAAGTACCTCATCTTGGCGCAATGCCCAGGTAGACGCGAAACAGCGCCAGAACACCCAGCCCGCTCGCTCGAGCACGCGCTGACGGTTCATGTCGTGCTGCCAGCGGTCTGGGCCGTGAAACTCGTCGCCGTCGCACTCGATTGCAAGACGAGCGTCCGATTCGCCCTCGACAACCATATCTAAGCGATAGGCCCCCGTCTTGACCTGCGGAACCACTCGATAGCCCTTCGAGGTCAGAGCCTTGAATACCTGCTGCTCGAATCCGGACTCGCACCGGTCGATGAGGCTTTCTGCTTCTTCTTTGTCGACAATGATGGGTTTGTCAAAATGCGAAAGCAGCGTCATGCGCAAATCTTTGGTGGACAGGTCTGACATCTTTACCGACCGCACCAAATACATCCGGTCGCGCGCCCTGCTTGCCGCGACGTTGAAGCGCTGGTCAAACATATTGCCGGACACGGCCCTGCAGTTTGCTTGGTCAACGACAAGCGAGAGAAACATGATGTCGCGCTCGCTACCCTGGAAAGTGCGTGCGTCACCGCACTCGAATTTCCGATGTATCAGGTCCGCCGCATCACAGCGTTGGCGAACCACGGAGTCGATATGCTTTGCCTGCTCCATGCCGAGCAGTGAAACAACGCCTATGCTCCGGTTTGCGAATTTTTCATCTGCGAGCAGGGCTTCTATTTCATTAGCAATCGCTTGCGCTTCCCCCTCATTACAGTCGTGTCGGTCTCTGGCGCCCGATTCCACGAATATGTCTACCAACGGTGGGTCGAGCCGCTCGGAAGCCCGCGGTATCCGGATAGGCTGGATACCACCTTTGTAGAACACGCGATTTGAGTAAGCAATAATCGGCGGAACGCAGCGGAAGTGCTCGCGTAACATGACCTGCTCGGCCGCAAAAACCTGCACCGCCAGGTCATACAGGGATTTCTCCGGCGTCATTGCGCTGCCGTAGGGCTGGTCCGTGAGGAATCGGTTCTGGAGCGCCTGAATGTGCTGGGCCGCAATAAAGCCGGCATCCGGAGACACCTGCTTGTCGTCGCCGACAATCAATATTCTTTTTCCGCGAAGAATGGCAGGCAGAGCCCAGAGGTCAGATTGACTGGCTTCGTCCACAATAACCAGGTCAAACGCCCCAATGTCCGCTGGCATGGACTCCGATATCTTGTTGTGGCTCATAATCCAGCAGGGCACCGCGCCGGCCGCATCGAGCATTGCCTCCCGTGCATCGCGTCGGTAGCGCATCGCGTTTGGTCCGGTGCCTTGGCCGATTTTCCGGATGGCCGTTGCGTATCCGGCTAGGGCGCTCAGAACGCTGGGCGCGGCGTTTTTCTTAGTAGCCAGCCAGGCAGCTTTTGCGACCATATCCTTGTAGAGCCGGGCAAGCCCCGTCTCCAGGTCGCGCCGGCGGGCAGCAAGGGCGAGCAACTCGGCACGGGACTCAATGC
>SCTX01000087.1 GCA_004298385.1 Betaproteobacteria bacterium
TGCAGGCTGCGGTTTGATGACGGCGCGGCAGGTCAGCGATGCTGGCGGCTGATGGCATTCCGGTCGGTCGCCGAAGATGCTACTCTCGGCATCCCGGCCAATAGCAGAGTAATTCAGTCTTATATAAGTTAACCAAAGGAGACAATAATGCGGAATTTTAGGAAAACCTTAGTCGCGACCATAGGGGCGCTTGCGTTGGTCGCTGCACCAGGCGTGAAGGCTCAGGAGCCCCTCAAGCTCGGAATATCGGCACCCATGTCCGGCGCTGCTGCGATATGGGGCCTGGGCATGGAGTGGGCGTCCAAACAGGCGGCGCAGTCGATCAATGATGCGGGCGGCGTCAAAGTCGGCGGCAAGAGCTACAAATTCGAAGTTGTCGCGTATGACAATAAGTACAACGCGGCGGAAGGCACAAAAGTAGCGCAAACCTTGCTTAACCGTGACAATGTCCGCTACATCATCGGCGGCATCGGCACCGCGCCGGTGATGGCGATGCAGTCCCTGTCCGAACGCAAGGGGGCGCTAATGTTTACCACGGGCTGGGGAAAGAGCATAAAGGGGCCGAAGTTTCCCCTTACGCTTACCCAGATCAACACGCCCTTCGAAGTGATCCCGCCGCTCTATTCTTTGATCAAGAAGCAGCACCCGAACATCAAGACGGTGGCCATGCTGAATCCCAACGATGCGACCGGCAAGGAGACCGAGGTGGTGGCGCGCAAGATCTGGGAGTCGCTGGGTGTCAAGGTCATATTGAGCGACTGGTACGAGCGCGGCACGACCGAGTTCCAGCCAATTGCGGCAAAAATGGTGGGGCAGAAGCCCGACGTGATCGATCTTGCGACTGCGCCGCCTGGAGATAGTGGCATCATCTTCAAGGAAATAAAAGTCTTGGGATGGAATGGCGTCAAGGTCGTTGCGGCCGGCACCAGCGCAGAGGCGATGATGAAGATCGGCGGCGATTCAGTTGAAGGCGTGTATATGGGACTTTCTGCGGATTTCGATGGTCCGCAGGCAACCGCAGTTCAGCGCAAGCTGAACCTAGGCATGAAGGCCGCGGTGGGTGAACCAATGAACGTCATTCAGATCGGCGGCTACGATGCGGTCATGGCGCTGAAGGCCGGCATGGAAGCGGCCAACAGCCTCGATCCCAAGGCGATTGCGGCGGTATTGCCGAAAATCGTGTTCGATACTTCCTATGGCAAGACCGCCTTTGGCGGCAAGGCCACCTACGACTCGCCGCAGCAAATGCTGGTGCCGGTCGTCGTCACCCAGGTGAAGGGCGGAAAGCTGGTCGAACTCGAGCGCGCGATACCGGCAGAACTTACGAAACGGCTGGCGGTCGCCAAGAAGTAGCGCTGTGCAGCGCGAGTAGCGCGAACCGCGGAACGCCTGAAGATGGATATCTATGTCCAGCTTTTGGTCAACAGCCTGCAGATCGGCGCAGTCTATGTCCTGTTCTCGCTGGGCTTGACGCTGATCTTCGGCGTGATGCGGATCGTGAATTTCGCCCACGGCGAGTTTTTCGCGTTGGCGGCGCTGTTGGTCGCCGTCGCCGTGCCCTGGCTGATTGATTTCGGAGCGCCGTTGCCGGTGGCCTATGGGCTTGCCTTTCTAGGCGCGCTGGCGGGAGTCCTGGTTCTAGGGAAAATCCTCTATGAATTTGCCTTCCGCCGCTTCCAGCGCGACATGATAGGCTCGTTCGTCCTGTCTGTCGGTCTCGCACTGTTGCTTCAGGGGCTGTACATCGAGATCTTCAGCAGCGCTTCGCGCAAATTACCGACGCTGATAGAGGGCACGCTGAGAATCCTGGGCGGCGCGATCACGACGCAGCGGCTGGTGCTGTGCGTAATCGCCCTGCTGGTGGCGGCGGGAATGTACTGGGCCATTGCCTCGACGCGGCTGGGCAAGGCGCTGCGCGCGGTATCGGAGGACCACGAGGCGGCGATGCTGCAGGGCATTCCGTATCGGCGTATCGCGCTTTCCGGTTTCCTGATCGGCACTTTGCTCGCGGCGGTCGCGGGCGCTTTGCTGGCGCCGGTTGTGGTGATCGGACCCGTCATCGGCAGTTCCTACCTGATCAAGGGATTCATCGCCGTGGTCATAGGAGGCCTGGGCAGCATACCCGGGGCGATCATAGGCAGCATTCTGATCGCGGTAATCGAGAGTGTCGGCGGGTACTATTTCGATCCGTCCCTGGCGACGATCGCGATGTTTGTCATGGTGATGGTGGTGTTGCTGGTTCGTCCGGCGGGGATCATGGGAAATGGCTAAGCTGCCCCGAGCGCTGCTGGTTGCAGCAAGCCTTTGCGCAGTGATCGGCAGCTACTTCAGCGGCAGCGATTTCGCCGCTAACCTGATCATCTGGGTCGCGATCAACGTGCTCATGACTGCGAGCTTCCGCTTCGTGCTGCTGATCGGGGAGCTCAACTTCGCCATGGCGGGTTTCGTCGGCATCGGGGCCTATGCCGGGGGCATTGCGACGACCATGTATCATCTTCCCCTCGCACTCGCGCTGCTGCTCGGCGCGGCGGCGGCCGGGCTGATCAGTCTTGTCGTCGGCTTTGTCACGCTACGGGCGAAAGGAGCTTATTTTCTGCTCGTCAGCTTTGCCTTCACCGAAGTGCTGCGCCTGATCTATAGCAAGGTGGATGTGATAGGGGGCAACTCGGGGATGATCGGCATTTTTCCGCCGGCCTATCTGGCGCGTTTCTATCCGGCGATAGTCGTGCTCGTCGTGCTGTTCTTCCTATTCGTCCTGTATCGAATGGAACGGTCCGACTTCGGTAAGATCCTGGTCGCGATCCGCAATAACGATGACCTGGTGCAGACGGTGGGCATCGACGTCCACCTGACTAAAGTCTGGTGCCTGGGCATTGCTTCTTTCGTCACCGGCATCTGCGGCGCGCTTCTGGCGCACGCCAACAACGTCATCAGTCCGGGCGATTTCAGCTTTCTTGTGGCCGTATATACCCTGGCCTACCTCAAGGTTGGGGGCGAATCCCACATCCTGGGTGCCGTGCTGGGTGCCATCGTGCTGACGCTGCTGGCGCAGTATGCGCTCGGCTTTGGTGCCTACGAGCACATCTTTTATGGTGCGGCGATCGTGATCGGCGTGTTGCTGCTGCCTGATGGTCTGTTCGGTCTCGCGCAACGTATGCTGTCGGGCAGGCGCTGGCCAGAGGGTTCCGGGAGCTGAGGCCGGCAATGGAACCTGAAATCCTGCTCAAAGTCGAAGGTCTGACCCGCCACTTTGGCGGCCTTGCCGCGGTGTCGGACCTTAATTTCGAGGTGCGGCGGGGCGAGATTCTCGGACTCATAGGCCCCAATGGCGCCGGCAAGAGCACGACTTTCAACGTCATCAGCGGGTTCCACAAGCCGACGGCGGGGAAGGTTTATTTCGTCGGGGAAGATATTACCGGCCGCAATCCCGCGCGGATCAGCCGCAAGGGGCTGGTGCGCACATTCCAGCACGGCAGCCTGCTGCGGGAAATGACGGTGTATGACAACATGCTCGTTGCCACCATCAGCCTAATGCGCACGCGACCTGAGCGCGACCGGCGGGTTCGGGAAACCGCGGAAATGCTTCACTTGTCCGACCAACTGCACGAGCTCGTCGGGAACCTGCCGCATGGGCTGCAGCGCATGGTGAGTATCGCGATCGCCTTTTCCAGACGATCCAGGCTGCTTTGTCTGGACGAGCCATTGACCGGTCTCAACCAGATCGAGGTGGCGAGCGCGCTCGCGATTTTCCGGCGCATTCGGGACGAGTTCGGCAGCACTATTCTGCTGGTGGAACACAACATGAAGGCGGTAATGGAAATCTGCGACAGAATCGTCGTCCTGGACCACGGCGTATTTCTTGCGCAAGGAAGACCCATCGAGATCAGTCAGAACGAAGCCGTGATCTCCGCCTATCTGGGGAAACGCAAGTGACCGAGCGCTTGGCCTTGGAGGTTACCGGCTTGGCGGTGAGCTATGGCATCGTTCCTGCCGTCATCGATGTCAGCTTCGCGATCGAACATGGGTCGATTACGACCATCGTCGGTTCCAACGGCGCCGGCAAGTCCACCATCATGAAAGCCTTGACCGGTTTGGTGAGGCCAGCCGGCGGCCGCATCCGCATGTTCGGTGAGGACATCGCCGGCGCCGAGCCGGACGAGTTGGTGGTGCGCGGTGTGTCGCTGGTACCGGAAGGGCGCCGCCTGTTTACCACGATGAGCGTGGCCGAGAATCTCGAGATCGGGGCCTATCGGCGCAGCGACGTCAACGCAGTGGCACGCGATTTCGAGCGTGTGCTCGAGTACTTTCCGGCACTGCGTGGCCGGCTGCAGGTGCTCGCGGGAAGCTTGAGCGGCGGTCAGCAGCAAATGCTTGCGGTCGCGCGCGCCTTGATGGCCGCCCCACGGCTGCTCCTGCTCGACGAACCCACCATAGGCTTGGGGCCGGCGATCGTCGATACCATCGCCGAGATCATCCAGACCATTGCGCGAAGCGGCGTCGATATGCTGCTGGTCGAGCAAAACGCGGAAATGGCGCTGGAAATTTCTGCTCAGGCTTTCATCCTCGAGCGCGGCAGGATTATCATGCAAGGCCGGTCAAGCACGCTCGCCCGCAGCGAAGAGGTGCGCCGCGCCTACCTCGGCGTTTGAGCCGCAGCAAGGGTGGGGTAGAATAGCGCCTTGTCGGTGGCCGCATGGTGTTGGCCACCTGGGTAGTTACCGGCGTGTTAATACAACGATTAAGCGGGGACCCCGGCAATGGCGGATGCTCATCTATTAACCGGTATCACAGTCGTCGATTTCACCCAATTTCTTGCCGGCCCGGTAGTGACGCAGAGCATGGCGGAAATGGGGGCCGAGGTCATCAAGGTGGAGTTGGCGCCCCTCGGAGACCCGGGGCGCTACCTGCCGCTGATGAAGGAGAACAGAAGCGGTTATTTCATTCAGCAAAATACCGCCAAGAAAAGCCTGTGCCTCGACATAAACCAGCAACAGGGCAAGAGCATGATTACGGAACTGCTGAGGAAAGCCGACGTCATGGTGGAAAATTTTTCACCGGGCGTCATCGCAAAACTAGGCTTTGGCTGGGAGGCAGTTCACCAGCTCAATCCAAGGCTGGTGATGTGTTCGGTCTCAG